>JAEUII010000298.1 GCA_016795145.1 Planctomycetaceae bacterium | reverse complement strand
TCCAGAGCATGCTTCTCGATAAACTCGCGGCGGGGTTCGACGGCGTCTCCCATGAGGACTCGGAAGATTTCGTCAGCCGCGGCGGCGTCTTCCATGCGGACCTGAAGCAGCGTTCGCTTTTCCGGGTCCATGCTGGTGTCCCACAGTTCCTCGGAGTTCATTTCGCCGAGACCTTTGAAGCGGGTCACCGTGAGACCTTTTTCTCCCAGCCGACGCAGTTCCGACAGTAGTTCCCGCAGGCTGGTCAGCTGCACGCGATCGTCATCACGTTCCAGTGCGAACGGATAAACAGGTTCGGCGTTGCGAAGTCCGGCGGGTGTGAAGTCAGACACGTAGAAGCCATAGTCCTTCAGCATCGCGAACACGTCGTTCAGCGTTTTGATCTCGTGCAGATCAACCAGCTGTGCACTCACGGTCGCCTTGCTGCTAGTACTGCTGGTGCTGCTGCTGTCCGTCGGTTCTGTCGAAGCAGGTTCCACCGGCTGCAGTGACTTCAGGAAGCTCTCGGCTTCGTCACGCTCCATGAACCACTTTTCGGTGTCCGCATAGAGAACTCGGTATCGCGGCAGTCGGCTCTTTTCGCCCGCATTGAACTTCAGCAGGTAACGAATGTCGATACCACGGCGTTCCAGCAGATCCAACGGCTGTTCCATCTTCTCTGCAAGTTCCACCAGCTTCTTCAGGTTGTCCCCGTCGAACGGTGTTCCGTCTGCCTTGACGATCAGTCGGGTGCCATTCATGCCCAGGTTGATCAGTTCGGTCATCATCTGTGGCAGAGTCTGGACGTAACGCACCTGCTTGCGCTGGATGACGCGAAACAGTGGTGGCTGAGCGATATACACGTGGCCGTTCTGAACAAGATCACGCATATGGCGGAACAGGAAGGTCAGCAGCAGCGTTCGAATGTGGCTGCCGTCCACGTCGGCGTCGGTCATGACAATGATCTTGCCGTAACGACGCTTGCTGATGTCCATCTCTTCATCGCCACCAGCCGGCGACAGACCAATCGCGCGAAACAGGTTGGTGATTTCCGCGTTGTCCAGAACCTTCACGAGCTGCGCTTTTTCAACGTTCAGGATCTTACCTCGCAGAGGCAGAATGGCCTGAATGCTGGAGTCTCGCCCGGTGTCAGCAGAACCACCGGCCGAGTCCCCTTCCACCAGATACAACTCGGTCGACTCGAGATCACGGCTGCGACAGTCTCGCAGTTTTTCCGGGAGCCCACCCGTGGTCAGCGCGCCTTTGCGACGAACCATGTCGCGGGACTTGCGAGCCGCTTCCCGCGCTTCGGCGGCCATGATGGCTTTGGCCACCAGCTTTTTGGCGATCGAAGGATTTTCTTCGAGGTACTTCATGAACGCGTTGCCGACGACCGTCTGAACGGCGCTTTCGACTTCGGCGTTGGTCAGCTTCACTTTGTTCTGTGACGTAAACTTCGGATCCGGGACTCGCACGGACACAATGGCCGTCAGACCTTCGCGGAAGTCTTCACCCACGGGCGTCACATCTTTGAACAGGTTGCCAGCCTTGGCATAGTTGTTCATCGTGCGAGTCAGCGCGGCTCGGAAACCGCTCAGGTGAGTCCCGCCGTCCATGTTAAAGATGTTGTTCGCGAACGTCAGCACATTCTCTGTGTAGCCATCGTTGTACTGCATTGCAGTTTCGACAACGACATCGGAGTCCTCACCGACAACTCGGAAAACATCCGATGTGATGGGAGTCTGCGTGCGGTTCAGATAGCGAACGAATTCCACCAGCCCGTCTTTGAAGTGATACACTTCGGTCTGGCCGGTTCGTTCATCGCGCAGAGTGATCTTGATGCCTGGCGTCAGGAACGCCAGTTCTCTCATACGACGGCTAAGAGTATCCAGGGAGTACTTGGTTTCGGAGAAGATGGTCGGATCCGGAAGGAACGTGAGGCGTGTGCCTGTCGTCTCCGTTCGGCCGAGCTGTCGCAGGGGAGACGTCGCGCGACCTTTTTCGAAGTCCATCACCCACACGAATCCATTGCGCCGAACCTCTGCGGTCAGCCAGGAACTGAGTGCATTCACGGCGGTGATACCGACGCCGTGCAAACCACCCGTGCCGACTCGATAGCCGCTTTCGCGGTTGAATTTTCCACCCGCATGAATTTCAGTCAGAACGACTTCCAGAGCCGGACGTCCGTCGCCCTTGACCACGTCGACCGGAATGCCTCGACCGTTGTCGACGATGGAGACGCTTTCATCGAGGTTGATCTGCACTTCGATCTCGGACGCGAATCCGTTGACGGCTTCGTCGATACTGTTATCAACAACTTCGTTGACCAGGTGGTGAAGACCTGGTGAACCGGTGTCGCCGATGTACATCGCCGGGCGCGTTCGAATCCCTTCCACACCCTTCAGATGCTGAATGTCGGACGCACTGTATTCGGCACCCTTGGCGGCTTCGTCGGAGTCCTTCTTAGCCTTCGCTTTCGCGGTCTTGCCGGAGTCCGTAGCAGCCATGTCGCCTTCTTCGGGCGTCAGAGCAGGATCATTGTCATTTGCAGACACGATGTGACTTTCCTTTGAGTAATACAGCTGCTGAATCGGCACCACCCTCCCTGGGTTCTGCCGAAATCTTCAGTCAGCCTCGAACATACCGAATGGATCGAATGCCCGAATCAGGCAATCGAGCCTTCAGCTGCTCAAGAACACTTTCATGAAGAAAGCTTCTGAGCTCTTCCAGAACCGCACTGTTGGTGACTACGACTTCCAGCACACCATCACGAATCTTGCGAGCTGTGCTGCGACGTCCCAGTTCCGGGCCAACAATGTCTTTCCATTCCGCATCCAGCGACCGGGTCGCAGAACGGTCCATGAGTCCCTTCGTGCGGATCAGACGAAACAGGGCATTGCCGAGCGATCCCGGTACTCCCTGAATGTTCTCTGGTTCCTCACGCACGACTGAACTCCCTTTCCTGCCAACAGCGAAGTTTCGCCGTCGACTTAGCGATCCTGCGTCAGCGGCATGATCACGTAGGTATAAGAATCCTCAACGCGGAACACAGCCGCCGTGTCGCCGTCTGTCAGCTGAAGGTCGACCAGAGTTTCCGGCGACAGCACCTTCAGGAAATCAGAAACGTACTTTGGATCGAAGGTGATCTTCATGGCCTCATGATCGTACTCGATCGGCAGTTCGATGCTGGAATCACCGATGGCACTGGCTTCGCTGCTGAGTGTCAGCAGGGACGGACCGAAGTGAAAATCCACGCCGCGGCTTTCTTCGTCTGTCACGATCTGAGACTGACGAACTGCAGCGAAGAACGGACTCACAGGCAGCGGAACATTGACGTTGCCGTTGCGAGGAATCACGTCGCGATAGCGAGGGAATCGACCTTCGACCAGTCGACTGTAGACCGTGCAGTTTCCAGATCGCATCATCACGTCGTTGTCGTGCACTGCGATGTCAACGAATTCTGCCTGAGGATCAATCGATCGCTCCAGAAGTGACATGGCCTTGGTCGGAACAACGGTTGTCTTCGATGGTGCAACCGGCTTGCCTTCGACTTCGCAGCTGGCGGTTGCCACGGCCAGTCGGCGACTGTCCGTTGCGGCCAGCGTGACGGTGCCTTCACCGAACTCCAGCAGCAAACCACCGAGTGCATATCGAGTACTCTCGGTGTCGGTCGCGAAGGACGTTCGGCGAATCATCTGACGGAACACAGGCGCTGCAACGCGGAAATAGCTCTGCTCCCCGAACTGCGGGACCGGCGGATATTCACGCGGGTCTTCAGACGACAGTCGGAACTTCGCCGTGGCGGCTTTGAGCGTGATGTTCTTTTCGTCCACGATGATGTCGAGTTGTTCGTCCTGCAGTTCACGCAGAATCGAAGAAACTCGCTGAGTTGGCAGAAGAGCATCGCCGGCAGAGCTGGTTGTCACACCGCTCACCTGAAAGCGAATGGCCATCTCCTGATCAGTTCCGACCAGCTCCACGCCGGACTTGCTGACCGACATGAAGACATTGCGAAGAATGTCTTTTGGTGTTCGCGACGGCACGGCCGAAGCGGCGACCGAAAAGGCCGCCGAAAACATCGCGCGATTACATGAAAGCTGCATTGCTGGTCCTGTCTCAGCGAGAATTCTGTTCTCGTTCGAGAATTCAAAAATGAGGACGATGCGCGGCAAAATTTTGCCGCTGCAATCCGAGCCCCAAAGTCTATCAGACAGCACTCAAAAGCGGTACTCCGGTACGAACTTTTCACCGACTTTTCCTCAGCAAAAATCCAGCAAAAACACTGGGTTTTTCTTTGCTGAAGCCGCTTCTGCTGACGGTGCTCCGTTCTGCCGGAGTCCAGGTGGTTCAACGGCCAGAATTGAGTCGCTTCCAGACCTCCGGGAGCCGGTTCTGAACCAGCCGACGACTGTTCTCCGGCAGCATGTCCGGAATCATCGAGACGTTTCGCGTGTCTTCACGTTCCAATTGTCCGGGTTCACGTCCGTACTTGTAGTCTTTCGTCAGTCCTCCGTCGGCCGTGCGATGCTGTTCCGGAACATCCGGCGAAGCGACCGACATGAAGAAAAGATCGCGCGCCTCGGACGGGCGAGTCCTGGCGAACAGCGACTGTCGAGCCAGCTCCCGAAACAGCTCACCAGCGGTCAGGCTGGCTGGATCCACGACGTCAATCTTTGTCGCGATGAGTTGTTCGTAAGGACGCTTCCCGTCGACTTCCAGGTTTCGCAGTCGCTCGAATTCCTGAAGCAGCTCCGACTTCACAAGAGGAAAATGCGTGCAGCCGAGCACGACCGAATCGATCGGCGTTGATCCTCCTTTTGTCTTCCATGATTCCACAAGCGTCGTCACGTCATAGCGAATGTAGTTGCCCACAGAATTCAGCTGCAGCGTCTCCGGTGCCTTCGAATCACCAATCAGACCGCTCGCGTCAAACGAATACACCGGAAGCAAGCTTGGATCGAGCCTTGCACCAGTGCTGGAGACTGCGGGCCCAGAATAGTTAGGACGGCTGTCGGACGAAGCGACAATGAATGCGGGATCACTTTCAATGGCTCCGGCCAGACCCACCGAGCCCTGCTGGACGACGCTTGCTTCTCTTCGCCCTGCCCTGCCCAGCATTCGATTGATGGCCTTCGGGTACGCATTGCTGTTGCAGGTTCCTGTCGTTGCCAGAACCGCAACGGTACGCGATTTAGAGTCTGGTGAGCGATCAAGTTCCAGAACGCCACGCGCTCCGGCTTCAACCACGCCAACAACGAAGACCGGAATTTGCCATGCATCGATCATCATGCGGATCTCATCCATGCCCCACGCGGTCGCCGTGTTGCAGGCAATGACAATGGCTTTGACCGGCGGCTTATTCATCGACGGCGCTTTGGATGTGGGCGATTCCCAGTGGCGACGTCCCAGAAGAAAGGCGGCGTCTTTCAGGATCAGTTCTTTCAGATAACCTTCTTTCCCCGCGGACGGATAGTTTCCGTAGGGCATGTTGGCCTGATCGCCAAAGTAAATGAACTGCTCGTTCGCAAAGTCCGGTCGTCCGTCCGGCCCCGGACGAAGTGTGGCATTGTCGAAGGAGTCTGCTGCAAGGATCGCTTCAAGAACTGTCAGCCCGCCAATGCCTGAATCGAAGACACCAATCGGAAGATCTCGAGTCTCCTGCTTCCACGCCGTCAGATCCACCGAATGCGCGGCAGCACCGTTGGGGCTAAACATGGAGTGCTGAATCATCGCCGCAACCGCCTTTTCACCGGGGCTGAGTTCCTTCGCATCGACCGATGCCGGTGCCTTTTGCATGCGGGCTGAAAATCGAGCCAGCCACTTTGCCATGATGGCATCACCGATCGTGGTTGGCGACTTCATCTCCTCCAGAGTCTTGCCCCAGTAGAAACTGATCCAGCCGCTGGCCCGGTCTCCCGCCTTGTCGATGAACTCATCCATGTCTTCCAGCGAACAGCCCAGAGGAAACGTCTCTTCGATCACGACAGGCTTGCCAATCTGAAAGCCCTCCAGTGTCGTTAGCGCCTCTTCGACTTTGCCTGTTTTCGGATACAGGTGAATGGCGAGGAAGTCGAGCTTCTCCGCAACCTTTTTCGGGTCGAACCCGGAGGTCAGGCCGGGGCGATCGAGACTCCAGTCAACCAGTCCCACCGTGATCATGTGTTTTGAATCATGCTTTCGAACGGCTTCAACAAGCTGATCGATCCATTGCTTTGCCGCTTCCGGTCGCGTGCGTCCTCGAGTCTCCTTTGCGACGAATTGGACAAAGTGCTTGCCGGCAAACGGAGGACCCAGCCATTCCTTTGCCGGCTGCTCACCACCAATCACAGGTTCGTTCATCAGGTCATAACAGAAAATTGCCGGACTGCTGCTGCAAACCTGTGAAACACTCTGCCAGAAGTTTGTCTGAGCTTTCCAGCGATCGGCTTCGGAAAGTTCATCGTACCACGGAGGAACATCTGCCTTGTGGTAACAGCCCAGTCCGGTCAGATCCAAATACAGGCCCGTAGATTCTGCCAGCTGAACGAGCTTCGCCAGTTGTTCCAGCTCTGATTTTCTCGCAGAGTCCGGCGACTCCATAAACCTTCCGAACTGAATGTGAATACGAACGACATTGGCACCCAGTGCCTTCATCTCCGCAAAGTCCGCTTCGACTTTGGGCCATTCCCTGTGCCAGTAATCTTCCAGCAGTCGTCCCTGTTCATCATGATCGTAATTGAATCCCATCGGACGAAAGGTCCGGCCACTGGCGCTGTGGACAAAGTGGCTTCCGTCCTCGCTGACTCGAATCCATTCCAGCTCTTCCGCCATCGAGCGATTGAATGAAAGGACGCATGCGACTGCCACACTCAGAATCATCGCACTTCGTGTCATCTCGGAACTCCGGCTTCGAACTAAATGGGAGCCACTGATTGCTGCCAGCAAAGAGTCTTTCAGGATCTGATGAGATTCTACCAGTCACACGCTCTGGTTCGAAGCGGCCTTGCTCCAGAGACGGAATCGGCGGTTTTTGCCGAACTCGCTCCAGTTGGAAACCTGGCCGAATGAGGCATCGGAGATTTGGGCATTTGAGGAAGGATCTCTGTGGGTGACCGACGAGTGGCCCGTCTTGTAGGGGCTCATTCCGCGGAATACTGTTCACCCCTGCCTGTTTGTGTCGTGGGGGAAGGAGTCTCTCAATGCTCTCGTTCTTGTTTCGTCGTCCTGAGCGTCGTCGTCGTTCTGCTGCTCCAAAGCTGGCAGAGGTTCTGGAGTCACGGACTCTTCTGTCTGCTGCCAATCCTTTGATCAGCATCAATGGGAGCGCGCCGACGATTCTGCCGTTCGTCAACGGGAAGCAGCTGCTTGCCTACGTGGGACCATCGTCCACTCAGCTCTACACGACGAACGGAACGCAAACAGGAACATCGCTCTATGCAACGATCCCGGCTGTTGCGGCAACCGATTCGCAGGGCCTGTTCAATGACTATGCGATTGTCGGGACGGAAGTCTACTTCGCTGCCACCGGCACAAACGGGACGGAACTTTGGAAGACCGACGGGACTGTTGCCGGAACATCCATGATTCTGGATATCAGTTCCGGGCCGGACAGCAGTAGTCCTTCTGACTTCGCCGTTGTCAATGGCTTCGCTTACTTTGCCGCGACAACTCCAGGTGGCGGTCGTGAGCTGTGGAAAACTGCCGGCACTGCGATCACAACAACACAAGTGGCCGATCTGTCTCCTGGCTCGGACAGCAGCAACCCGGATCATCTGATGGCCTACAACGGTCAGATGTTCTTCCGCACGAAAACAACCGACGATGTCTATCGAACGGACGGCACGGCCATTGGAACGGTTCTGGTCACCGATGGTAACTTCGCCCATGACACCTCTGACCTGTTTGGAACCTATCCCGTTGGCATCGTGAACGGGCGACTGATCATCAAACGCGAACACGTTGTCGATGGGACTCAGATTCTGTCGCTCACCAGCGCCACGGCGGCTCCGGCGGTGCTCAAGTCTTTCTCCAACAACGGCATGGTTCCGCCATCTCTGAACCGTAACATCACAGACGGTTTCACTGTCGCGGGCGGACGTTTGTACTTCCGACGCAAAGCCTACATCACTGGTGAAATGGTCACCGCAACGTGGGGCGAGCTGTGGCAGACGACAGGCACTGCAGGCGGAACGTCTCAGGTGAATACAGGAACGCTGCTGTTCGGAAGTGGCGACTATTTTCCGGAACGCCCGCTGCGCCTTCCACGCGGGGCTTTCCTGGACGGAGCGGTTCCGAAATTCGTGTTTGACGATCCTTCATACCAGTTTGGCAGCTACTGGAGTGACGGCACAACGCTGAATCAGTTCTTCCTGCCAGTCGATAACCTTCCCCAAAGCAACTTTGTGCAGCTGGATTCCGAACTGTTCTATCTGTCGTCCACCAGCCTGATGAAAGTCAGTGCGGGACTGACGAACACGATCGAGATTCCTGGCCCTGACCCGCAGCTGAATGAAGAACCATTCGGTCTGAAGGTTATGCTGGGCCGTCTCTGGTTCTCAACATCCACAGCGCTGTGGAAGTACGAGTCTGCTGCAGCCGATCGAGCTGCGGGTCCGGTGATCACATCGCCAGTGACGTTTGTCGGACCAGCTCAGGGACAGACGAATCCTGCGTCCATCACGGTCACATGGAACGCCGTTGCGAATGCTCTGGGATACTATGTGTCACTGCAGACGCCAATGGGACTGCAGGGCTCATTTCTGGTGACGGAGACTTCGCGTCAGTTTACGTTTGACTCAGCCGGCACATATGTCGCACATGTTCGTGCGCTGCTTCCCAATAATATCCTGACAGAGACAACGTCGCAGACATTTCAGGCCGTCTCGGTTCCAAAGAACTTCACGGTTCTAAGAGAACTTCCGTTTGAAGAGCAGCTTGAGGTGGGAATCATCGATCCAGAATTCCCGGAGTCGGCATGGGTCCATCTGATTGACCGATTCACAGGAGAAACCGTGCTGTCTCAGCAGGTGAATCTGCCCGCAGGCAACTCCGCCCGAACAGCTCGCATCAGTGTTCCGAAAACAAAGCTCCCGGGACATCACAGCCTGATCGCGAAGATGTCCACTTCGTCCAGCGCGAGTGCGCCGGCTGCTTCGTACAACGTGGATGTCAGCTACGCGGTCCTGAGTGTGACCTATGGATCGAATTTCCAGGTGACGCTCAACTGGCCTCAGGTCACAAACGCCGTTGCGTATGATGTGTGGGTGAACGACGATACCAACGCGATCAGCCAGTTTCGTCGAGATACCAACGTGCTGACAAATTCATGGACCGGCACATTTTTGACCGGCACGTTCCGAGCCTGGGTTCGCGCAAAGCTGACCAATGGCAGCGTGACCGCGTGGAGTGTTCCACAGGCCTTCACTGTCGATGGCCCGATTCGCATCGTGAATCCTGCCGGCACGTTTGTGGATGGCAGAGGCGATGAGATTTTCCAGTGGTCACAGGTCAAGGGTGCATCAAAGTACCATCTGGTTGTGAACAGCGTCACGACGGGTACTCAGATCATCAACGAATCGGATCTTCCGGGTTCATCCACCAGCTATTCGTCACCGACGGATCTTGTCCCCGGGACCTACAACGCGTGGGTTCGTTCCAGGGCAGCGAACGGAACCTGGGGCGCGTGGAGTCCTGTGCGAACATTCACGATCACTGCAAAGCCGATTGTGATCACCGGCGGCACAGCACCCAGCTTCGACCGAACACCAACTTTGACGTGGCAGGCTGGTCCGGTTCCAATGACTTACGAGGTCTGGATTTCTCGACGGGGACAGTCGGCAGCCATTTATCGAAAGACGGGGCTCACAGATCTGACTCACACCGTGACAACTGCACTGGCTCCAGGCGAGTACGACGTCTGGGTCCGGGGAACTACGGCGAACGGAATCACATCTGCCTGGGGAACTGCGACTCGTATGACGATCGGTTTCGGTCCGGCCAATTCCACACTCGCCGCAGTCGGCAAACGGCTGTTGTCATGGAACCCCATTGCGAGCGCCGACTCCTACGAACTCTACATGGATTATCTCGGCGGTGCTTCGGCCGCGCAACAGCAGATCGTTCGACTCAGCGGCTTGACCGACACAAGCTACCTGCTGGGTGCTTCACTGCCAGCGGGCCGCTACCGTGCCTGGATCCGTGCGGTCCATGTCGAAAACGGCGCCACATTCTACAGCGCCTGGGTCGCAACATCCGCACCATTCACGATCAGTTGAAGATTGACGATAAGAGAAACGCACCTGATGACTGATACGAGGCTGCTCGCCAATCCTGCTTGCCGAGGATGGCATGCAATTGGGCGATCAGCGGACCAGGCATGACCTGTTTGAATGTTGCGCTGGTATGTGCCCGCTTCATGGGTATATTGGGCTGTTGCAAGCCCGTCAAATCTGAAGGAGTATGCCTCCGTGGTCCGCAAAAAAACAGAAGACGTCGTTCGTCGCGCGACACAGCTGTACGAGGAAAGGCTTCGAGAGAGTCTCGAGCGATCAAACCTCAATGACTTTGTAGCGATCGAGCCCGATTCGGGCGACTATTTCTTCGGGAAGACACTGACGGAAGCCATCCAGGCATCTCGTGCCGCTCATCCAGATCGCATCGCCTTCGCAATGCGGATTGGCCATAGTGCGGCGGTCCAGATCGGAGTGATGCACTAGTGAATGGCTATGTCGATGAATTCGGTCGTGCATTGATGAACTTGAAGGTGCGTTCGGCTCAAAACAGTGCCCCGGTCGAAGTGACCGTTTGGGTTGATACCGCGTTCAACGGGGAACTTGTCGCTCCTCGATCTGTGATTGAGTCGCTTGGCCTTGAGCAAAGTGGTGGTATTCTCGCGACCCTTGCGGATGGGAACAAGGTGACTCTGGAGTCCTACACCTGTTTCGTCGACTGGTTCGCCGAGAGAATTGCAGTTGAGATCATCGCCAACAGCGGGCAGATACCGCTACTCGGAATCGGGCTTCTGGCTGGTCATCGACTTGTTGTCGATTATCCAATGCGTTCCCTAACTCTCGACTGACCTGTTTGACAGCAAGTGTTGCGTGCGGACAAATGACCACGGATTGTCAGACACCTGCTAATCATTCAACCCCCACGAGCCGTCCCAGCGGACGAAGCCTTCGATGGCTTCGTATTCGGCAAGGCCAAGCTGGTCGTATCTCTTTGCGGTTGCCGCGTTGCGGGCTTCTGCTCGCTGCCAGAATTCGCGCATGTCTGATCCGGGGAACAGAGCACGGTCCTTCTGAGATTCGTGCTTGAAGATCGCATCACGCTTCTGCTTCACTTCTTCCGGGCTGAGCGGCACGGCCATTTCGATCTGATGTACGGGCCATTCCTGCCATGCACCGCGGTACAGCCAGACTTCGCAGTCTTTGTACCAGTCATCATTGCGGCACTGATCGCACGCCAGAATGATGGCTTTCAGGCAGGTGCGGTGTGTTCCATGAGGATCCGTCAGGTCGCCTGCCGCGTAGATCTGATGAGGACGCAGCTTTCGCAGTAGCTCCACGGTGATTCGAATATCCTCATCACCCAGCGGCTTCTTCTTGACTCGACCGGTATCGTAAAACGGCATGTCCATGAAGAACAGATTCTCGGACGGAACGCCGCAGCAGCGAGCTCCCGCGCGGGCTTCACCACGTCGAATCAGTCCTTTGATCTGCTGAACTTCCCGGCTGTCGACCTGGCCTGCCTGCTTCTTCTTCAAGAACTCTTCGACATGATCTTCCAGCTCGCGAATGCGATCGGACATCAGTCCAAACGCCGCGCAGTAGTCGGAAACGAATTCTGTGAATCGCAGCGTGTCATCATCGAACACCGCGATGTTACCGGATGTCTGATAGGCAATGTGAACGTGATGTCCCTGATCCGCCAGACGAATCAGAGTACCGCCCATGGAGATCACATCGTCATCCGGATGTGGCGAAAAGCACAGAACGCGTTTGGGGAAAATGTGATCGAACGGCTGAGGACGGTCGCCAGGCCGCTTCATGTGATCTGGCTTGCCGCCTGGCCATCCGATGATCGTGGCCTGAAGATGTCGAAAGACTTTCAGGTTGATCTCGTACGCAGAACCATGTTCCGCCAGCAGGTCCTGGAGCCCGCCTTCGTTGTAGTCAGAATCGGTCAGCTTCAGCAAAGCTTTGCCAACATTTTCAGACAGCCAGATGACCGCACGTCGGATCGTGACAGGATCCCACGTGACGTCCGTGACAATCCAGGGCGCTCGAATCCGAGTCAGATTGGCGGCCGCCGCAGAGTCGATCAGGAATTCTGTGTTGGGATGCTTCTGCAGATAGGTTGCCGGAATCGTCGGCGTCATCTCGCCTTCGATGGTCTTCGAGACAATCGTCGCTTTGTTCTCGCCGAACGCGAGAATGTAAATTCGCTTCGCTTCCAGAATTGTTCCGACACCCATCGTGATGGCGCGTCGAGGCACGTTTTCTGTTCCGAAGAAGTCACTGGCGGCGTCCGTGCGAGTCACCGAGTCCAGTGTGATCATTCGAGTGCGTGAGGTTTGATCAGACCCCGGTTCATTGAACCCGATGTGTCCGGTTCGACCGATGCCAAGGATCTGAATGTCGATGCCACCAAGTGCCGCGATGCGTGCTTCATAGTCGCGGCAGTATTCTGCAATTTTCTCCACCGGCACTGTGCCGTCGGGAACGTTTGCGTTCTCCGGCAGTATGTCGATGTGATTGAACAGATGCTCCTTCATGAAGCGAACGTAGCTCTGAAGGTCTTCCGGCTGCATCGGATAGTATTCGTCCAGGTTGAACGTCACGACGTTGCGGAACGAAAGACTCTCTTCCTTGTGCATGCGGACGAGTTCCGCATAGATGCCGGTCGGAGTTGAGCCGGTCGCGAGTCCCAGAACGCACTTGCGTCCTTCTGCCTGACGAATGCGAATCAGGGAGGCAATTTCCGTGGCGACTTTTCGCGCGGCTTCACTGGAATTGCTCAAAATGGAACAACGAATACGCTCAGTGGGTCGAACATCCGGCCGATGGCTCATGGTCGCAGGTGATCCGTAATTCAGGAGTGAAATCCGGGACGTCAGCCTGCGGAGTTTAGCGGCTTCGTGGAACATTTCATGTCCTCACGATCATCGGGCGCACGACCAGGATTTGATTCCTGGTTTTTGACAGAACGAGAAGCGTGGTTCCTGCGACTCATTCGCGTGAATTCGCGTCCATTCGCGGTTCAAACCTCTGCGATTTCAGTCGAGCATGTTCCGGCAGTACCACATCCTGGCATCGGCTTCCGGCGCCTGCGGCACACGCACAGCGTACGTGCTACCCACATTGTAGAACGACTGTCCTCAGTCGTTTGCGATTTGGTTGCCTCGGCTTCACGGCGGCGTCGGCTTATTCCAGCACCAGCGGTATCGAGACAATCTTACCGTCGCGCATGACTTCAATTGTGATCTTCTCGCCAGGCCGATGGCTTTCGACTTCGGAAAGAAACTCATCCGGCTTGATGGTCTTCTTGCCGTTCACGCCCACGATCAGGTCTGCTCGACTGACGTCGCGTGATTCAAATGTGAACAGGCCACGACGGTTCTTTTTGATCTCCGGGCCTCGAAGGCCTGCTTTCTCGGCCGGGCCGTTGGGAACCATCGTGATGATACGAAGACCCTGGTCCGTTTTCGTGACTTCATCAATTCCAAACTCCGGTCGAATGAACCGTCCGTGCTGAATCAGCTCCGGCACGATGCGCGCGACCAGGTTGGAGGGAATCGCAAAGCCAATGCCCGAGTTCTGACCGGTCTTGCTGGCGATGGCCGTGTTGATCCCAATCACTTCACCATGGGAATTCATCAGCGGGCCGCCGGAGTTTCCAGGATTGATCGCCGCATCAATCTGAATCACAGACTTGATGGACCTCGCGCGAGTCACGGGCAGTGTGCGATCGAGGCTGGAGATGATGCCCGTCGTCATGGTTCGTTCAAGACCGAATGGGTTGCCGATCGCGAAGACTCGCATACCAACCTTCAGTGATGAAGAATCAGCAAAGCGGACCGGAACGAGCTTCTCCGGGGGAGCTTTGATCTTCACGACCGCCATGTCATTGATCGGTTCGCGTCCAACGAGTTCGCCTTCGAACTCTTCGCCATTGTGCATGGTCACCAGAATCCGCTGAGCATCCTCGATGACATGGTTGTTTGTCAGGATGTGTCCCACGTGGTCGAGAATGAAACCGGACCCGGAGTCCTCCGTGGGGTTTTCGCCCAGAAGGCCACGTTCTGCGCCAATCCGAGTTGCGATATTCACCACGCTGCGGTCATTGGCTTCGTAGACAAATGCGGCGACTGCTTCATCAGGAGCCAGTCCCGCAGCGTTGTACACGCGTGGCGGAACAATGTCGCTCAGCGCATCGGCGGGAACCTGATCCTGCGGCGAATCGGTATACGTTGCCTGGCGCGCCTTCTTGCTGGTGGCCTGTTGAGCCATTGCGGCGTTCTGAGCCCACGGACCGGACTGAAAATACAGCACAGCAGATGCGGACAAAGCGGCCGACAGCACACACATCGCAGCGGTCTTCATCGCTGCTTCCTCCATGAATCAGCAGTTATGGTTGACAAGAACCAGCAACTGGAACGGTTCCAATAATCACGTCTCGAAATGATAGCGTCATTGTTTCCGGAAGCGAACCGGGGATGACCGCCATGCGTATTGCAGATTCTCGATGCGTTTCGAAGGTGAGTCGTCTTATTCATCGGTCAACGGTGCTGGCAAAATCCGAAAAATCCGCAAATCCTTCCTAATCCCTAAAGTTGGTGCCCCTGGGTTGTCGATGGAAGAGATACCGCGTCTTCTGTACTCCGAGTTCCATTGAGCTTCGGCAGAAAACGCCGTTCCATCGGACGACATGGATGTCTCGCTTCAGCTTCTCACTCCTCGGTCTTGCTCTGTTTGCTTCGGTTGGCTGCATGTCATCTCGGCCAACAGCGTGCCACACGTTTCGTCCTCCTGGGATGTATGGGGCTGACTGTTGTGGCCAAATGACGGACAGTTGTGGGGAGCCTGGCTGTTCGGCTCCTGTGCATGGTGGCAAGCGAGCAATGTTCGGGAAGCACCATGGCGGATCCTGCAAAACGGCTCCACTTTATCCTGGTGATGCCTGGGGATCCTGTGGCTGCGGTGACTGTGGCTGCGGTGACTGTGGCTGCGGCGAATCGATGATGGCTCCGGGTTGTGCGGCCCCGGGTTGTGCAGCTCCATCGTTCATGGCGCCAACGTGTGCGGCTCCTGGCTGTGCTGCTCCGACCGGCACCTGGTCCACTGCGATGGTTCCAGGTCAGCCTGGTTGTGGCTGCAACGGCGGCGCTCCCAACTATGTTCCTCAAGCGGTGAATCCACCGGAGCAGTTCGCGGCTCCGGCTCCACCAGCAGGTCAGCCATACGAAGCACCAGCCGTGCCTCCAGCGGGTGATCCTCCAGCACCAATCGATGTGCCAGCCAACCAGAACGGTGCTCCTGCAGCCAACCCACCAGTTGATCCTGTGAGCTTCGAAGTTCCCGTGCTGCCACCGATTAATTCAGGTCGGTAGTCTGGCTTCCAAGAACAGGCCTTGATGTATCCCAACCCGTTGCGTCAGCGAGGGATCACTGGAGATCACTTGGCGAGTATTTCCTACTAAATCTTGTGGTACCCCTTGTACCACTCAACAAATCTCTGGACGCCCGTTTCGATTGGTGTGTCAGGCTTGAAACCAACATCGCGCTGGAGTGCGGCGATGTCTGCAAAGGTTGCAGGAACGTCGCCCGGTTGCATAGGCAACATGTTCTTCTGCGCTGTCACGCCGATGGCTTTTTCCAGCGTCTCGATCAGGTACAGCAACTCAACCGGCTGGTTGTTGCCAATGTTGTAGACTCGGTACGGCGCGGCTGTGTGTGAGTCATCGAGTGACTCGGTGACGGGCATGGGCGAAGGAATCGTATCGTTCGTGCGAATGACGCCTTCGACGATGTCGTCGACGTACGTAAAGTCGCGCTTCATCTTCCCGAAGTTGAACACGTCGATTGGCTTTCCGGCCAGGATGGCCTTTGTGAAAATCCACATAGCCATATCCGGTCGGCCCCATGGTCCATAGACCGTGAAGAATCGAAGGCCGGTGGTCGGAAGTCCAAACAGGTGGCTGTACGTGTGAGCCATCAGCTCGTTGGCCTTCTTCGTCGCGGCATACAGGCTGACGGGATGATCGACGCGGTCGTCCACAGAGAACGGGATCTTGCGGTTCGCTCCGTAAACCGAACTCGATGATGCATAGGTCAGATGCTGAACCTGATTGTGTCGGCAGGCTTCCAGAATATTGACGAAGCCAACCAGATTCGCGTCCACGTACGCGTGCGGATGTGTCAGCGAATAACGCACGCCGGCCTGAGCTGCCAGGTGAATGACTCTGTCAAACTTGTGTCGCTTGAAGAGTTCCGTCATGCCGCTCTGATCTTCAAGACCAAGCTTCACAAATTCAAAACCAGGCTGACCCGTCAGTCGAGCCAGTCGGTCATGTTTGAGTTGCGGTGTGTAGTAATCATTCAGGTTGTCGAGACCCACAACCTGATCGCCTCGTTCCAGAAGTCGCAGCGCAGTGTGCATGCCGATAAATCCGGCGGCACCGGTTACGAGGATTTTTGTCATTGCAGCAGTTACTCATACAAGGTCGTTGAACATTCCAGGAGCGTTCCGCCCCAACTCGTCCTGCTTGACCATTGCACATGTTTCGTCGTCGGGACGCCGCGTTGGCACCGCTAGGGAATGAAATTCCGGAAGTTTTGCCAATCCTGTGTTACGTCAGTTTCTCGTCGCCGCGCCAATTGTCGCACTCGGCTTCTGCCGGTAACCTCATTCGCGAAAGAGGCCGGAAAGGATGGCCGCCACAGCAAAGTGATTATTCGTCATCATTCATTCGGAAGGAGTTCTGAGAGTGAAGTTTTGCCCGACAACGGCCGCGCTTCTTGTCGCCATTACATCGCTTCTTCACGGTTCGTCAGCGACATCCGCTGATGATCTTGAATCGATTCGCACCAAAGGAGAACTTGTCTGGGGGGCCGATCAGGAAGGCGGTGGTCCCTTCATTTTTCCATCGCCTGCGGATCCGAATACTCTGATTGGTTTCGAAGTCGAACTTGCAGAACTGATCGCTTCGCACCTCGGCGTCAAAGCGCGCTTTCAGCAGGGACAGTGGGACAAGCTTCCGGATCTGCTTGATCGTGGTGATATCGACCTGGTGCTGAATGGCTTCGAATGGAATGAGAACCGAGCTCAGAGGTACGGCACTTCGATCCCGTATTACATTTACGAGCTTCAGTTGCTTGTTGAAGCGAAGAACACGTCGATTCAGTCGTGGGACGATCTGCTGAAAGCGACCGAAGGCGACAAGCCTCGAGTATCGCTCCTCGGTGGTGCCGCGGCCGAGGATTACACGACGGCGTTTGCCGGCGACAAGGTGGAACTCGCACTGTTCGACGGCGTGACAGATGCGATGCGGGCCACTGAAATGGGCAGCGACGGAATTGTGGCCAACGTCCAGGATCTTCCGATTTGGAATTTCTACCAGAAGGACTTTCCAGGACTGCGCCCGGTTGGTGCTCCGGTGGGTCGCGGCTTCTATGTGGCGATGACGCGCAAGGGCGATGTGGAATTGCTCAAGGCCGTCAACGAAGCGCTCTTTGAAGGACTGAAAAACGGAAAACTCCGCGCGATCTTCGAACGCTACGGGATGTGGAATGACACTCAGGCTTTGCGAGGTCTTGAACTGACTGCGGACGGTGGATTTTCAGGAAGGATGCCGTCAGAGACTGCCGAAAAGCCTCCTGAGGCCAGCTCACAGTCTTTGTCGGGCTTGAGCGTGATTCTGGATCGAGGCTGGTTCCTGATTCGTGCAGCGTTGATGACGGTGTTGCTTTCGTCAACCGCCATGCCACTGGCGATTGCTGTGGGACTGATGATGGCGTTGTTGAGACTGTACGGACCGAAGTACCTTTCGATTCCGGCAACGGTCTATGTGGAGCTGGTGCGTGGGACGCCGCTCGTTCTGCAGTTGTACGTAATCTACTTTCTGGTTCCTGAAATCCTGAAGGCATTGATTCCAGGTTCTCACTTCACCATCACGGCGTTTTGGTCGGCAGTCGTTGGGCTCGCCGTGAATTATTCTGCGTACGAAGCAGAAATCTATCGAGCCGGTTTGCAGGCAATTCCTCGCGGCCAGATGGAAGCAGCTCTGTCACTTGGAATGACTCAGCGACAGGCGCTTCGACGCATTATTGTTCCTCAGGCAACGCGACTGGTGATTCCGCCCGTCACAAATGACTTTATTGCCCTGTTCAAGGACACCGCGGTTTGCAGTGTCATCACGGTCGTGGAACTGTCCAAGGAATACTACATTCAGGCGCGCAACACAGGAGCCATCGTGGAACTTGGCCTGCT
Source organism: Planctomycetaceae bacterium (assembly GCA_016795145.1). Classification (GTDB taxonomy): domain Bacteria; phylum Planctomycetota; class Planctomycetia; order Planctomycetales; family Planctomycetaceae; genus SXXK01. The sequence goes on along the minus strand of JAEUII010000298.1, from coordinate 8,625 downwards.
GACGGCGCTGCTTTATCTTGCGATGAGTTATCCGCTGTCATTGCTGGCAGGTCGCCTTGAGAAGCGACTGGGAACAAACTCCGGACACAAGTAATACCAGGCTTCACGACCCGCTGCTCTTCGATAAACGATCTCACACTGGCAGAGAGTGCTGCACTATGAAATGCGTTCGACCAATCTTCAGCCTGCTGGCTTTGTTCACGCTGTTCGTCGCGACAGCCAGTTCCGCGAATGCTCAATCGAAGCCTTTGAAGATCTTCGTGCTGGCTGGGCAATCCAATATGGAAGGCCACGCCAAAGTCGAGACCTTCGACTACATCGGTGACGATCCCGCAACCGCGCCGCTGCTTGCTCAGATGAGAGATGAAAACGGAAAGCCGCGAGTCTGCGAAGGCGTCTGGATCTCTTATCTCACCGGCGGCGGAGATCAGAATGGCGAAGGACTCGGAAAGCTCACGGCCGGCTATGGTTCTCGTCGGCAGCCGGATCAGGATGGAGGCAAGATTGGTCCGGAGTTCACGTTCGGACTGACGATGGATGCGGCATATGAAGAGCCCGTTCTGATCATCAAGACCGCCTGGGGCGGGAAGAGTCTGCATACCGATTTCCGTTCGCCCAGCGCCGGCCCGTTTGTGTTTTCGGAGAAGCAGCTTGAGAACTTCCGCAAGCAGGGGAAAGACATCGATGCCATCAAAGCCGAGAAGGCTGAAGCGACGGGGCGTTACTATCGCCTGATGGTGGACCATGTGAAGCATGTTCTGGCTGACATCAAGCGAGTCTATCCGGACTACGACACGAATCAGGGCTATGAAATCTCAGGGTTTGTCTGGTTCCAGGGCTGGAATGATCTGGTTGATTCCGGCGTGTATCCGAACCGGTCTGAACCCGGTGGTTATGCAGCGTACAGCGATGCGATGGCTCACTTTATCCGCGACGTTCGCAAAGACCTGGACGCTCCTCGGATGCCATTCGTCATTGGAGTTCTTGGCGTAGGCGGAGCGAACGCAAATCCACAGACGCTGGAATTCCGCAAAGCCATGGCCGCACCAGCAGCTCTGCCAGAATTTCAGGGCAACGTCACCGCTGTGGAGACCTCGCCATTCTGGTCAGAAGAACTCGGGGCCATTGCCAACAAGCATGATCAGGTTCGTCAGATGAACCACTTCCTGAATTCAAAGCACAAGGATCATGCGAACGCGGACGGAAAGATGTCCGAGGAGCAGAAGCGAGAGTATCTCAGGGAGTATGAATCGAAGCTGATTTCTCCGGAAGAAGCGGAGACGTGGAAACGCGGCGCATCGAATGCCGGCTATCACTATCTCGGATGCGCAAAAACGTTCGCGCTGATGGGCCGAGCCTTCGCGGAAGCTAACCTGCAGATGCTTCATCATCCAGTGCCGCCGTTAAAGTAGCCATCCCCAAAGTAGCCATCACTCTCCGAGAGATCTCCTGCGATTTGCTCCCCACCTGGACGAAGTCCGGGAGGGGTCGAGCGAGCGCCAGCAAGCTCGGGGGCGGGCCGCGGCGGTCGACGATCAAGGTGCACGCATGTGCTCACACGCACGACCGTGAAGTGCATCAAACGACTGATTCTCAGAAACCGTCCGTCTCGGCGATCGCCAGAAACGGATGGGCTTTTGTCTGTTCGGCAAACAGCCCGCAGGGTACTCTGTCTCACGTTGGATTCGTGAGTCTTATCATGCTCGCCGTACCGGAGTTCTGCCAGTTTTCCGGCATGCATGATGCTTACATGTTGGATCAGGGGCGTTCAACCCTTGTGGAGAAGACTGATGACTGCTGGAAACTTCTGCGGACGAACTCGGCGCGAAGCGCTGTGGCAGGCAGGCTGTGGGTTTGCCGGACTGGCCATGACCGCCATGATGGACCGAGACGGTTTTCTGGCGTCACAGGCTGTCGCAGCAGACGGTGTCACGGATTTTAAGAACCCGCTCGCCGCCAAAGAACCGCATTTTGCTCCGAAGGCAAAGAGTGTCATCTTTCTGTACATGTACGGCGGTCCCAGCCACATCGATACGTTTGATTACAAGCCGTCGATGTACGGAATGGATGGCAAGACGATTGAAGTGAAGACGTTCGGCCGAGGCGGTCACCGAAATCAGGGACGCATCGTTGAGCCTCGCTGGAAGTTCAAGCAGTACGGTGAATGTGGCAAATGGGTTAGCGACCTGTTTCCTCATCTGGCTCAGAAGGTCGACGATGTGGCCTTCATTCACTCGATGACGGCCGACTCACCGATTCATGGTTCCGCGATGCTGATGATGAACAGCGGGCGAATCCTGAGCGGTCATCCGTGCCTCGGGTCGTGGGTAAACTATGGCCTTGGCAGTGTGAACGAAAACCTGCCTGGGTTTGTTGTGATGCTGGATCCTCGAGGTGGTCCGATCAGCGGTTCCAAGAATTGGAGCAGCGGATACATGCCGGCTACGTACCAGGCGACCGTGATGCGATCAAGCGGCAATCCGATTCTGGACCTGACGCCTCCTGCCGAGCTTGCTGGTGGGGCTCAGCGCCGTTTGCTCGACACACTGCGTCAGTACAACGAATCCCATCTGGCTCCTCGTGAAGACAATTCCAACCTGGCGGCTCGCATTGCAAGTTACGAACTGGCGTATCGCATGCAGTCCACTGCTCCGGAAGCGGTAGACATCAGCCAGGAAACTGTGGCGACTCAGGAACTGTACGGCCTGAACGATCCTCGCAGTGAGAAGTTTGGACGCCAGTGTCTTCTGGCTCGACGACTTGTCGAACGCGGCGTTCGCTTCATTCAGATCTATTCCGGCGGTGCCCACAACGACGACAACTGGGATGCTCACACGGACATGGAAGCCAACCACAATCTGCATGCAGGCGAAACTGACAAGCCAATCGCAGGCCTGATTCAGGACCTCAAAGAACGAGGCATGCTGAAGGACACACTGATCGTCTGGGGCGGTGAATTCGGACGTCAGCCAACGGCCGAGTATGCGACTGGCAGCGGTCGAGACCACAACAGCTATGGTTTCACAACGTGGATGGCCGGCGGCGGAATCAAGGGCGGCACCAGCGCTGGAACAACCGATGAACTCGGCAGTCGCGCGGTGGATGACACGTACCACGTCAAGCACATGCACGCCACGATTCTGACTCTGATGGGCCTCAGCCCGGAGAAGCTGACGTACTTTTTCGGAGGACTCAACAACTCCCTGGTGGGCGTCGAAGGTGCTCAGCCGATCTGGAACATCATGACGTAAAGTCGAAAGCATCCCAGCCGGGATAGCATGGCTACAGAGTTTCTGGACGAAGAAAGAGGCCCGGGAGAGTCGACACAACAGAACCAACTCTGCTGGTTCCGTTGTGTCGGCTCTTCGGGCCTCGACTTTTTTTGTTCACATACCGGCGGCTAATCAGGCTGTCGAAGAGACGCTGGTGTTCTCCTAATATCGCCAGAAGTTCATCCATGGGTAACCAAGGAAGTAACTGTACCCGGAGAATGGTGTGAGCGGTCGAGAAGGACGTGATGGCGGAGGAAGTCGCTTCACTGGCTTCCGATCGATGTGCTGATGATTCACGATCGTCTGAGTTCGAGGGTTACCCGTCAGGATCTCCATCGCCGTGTCATGTCGGTAGTTCGGATTGGCCTTGTACTCGGCGCGGCTGAATGGGATCGAGTTGTAGACTCGCTGATATTCTTCGCGTGAGAATGTTGCAGCCGGGACACCGTTTGCGGGATCCGCAATAACGATCGGCGCTGAGCCTTCTGCTTGCTCAACGGTCAGCTTCTGTGCAGGAATGATTTCCATCACGACGTCTTCCGATGTCGCAGCCACTGTGGTCGCTGGAATCACAGGCACTGGAGACGCAGGAGTTTCCTGGGCCGGAGGAATGATGGCCAGCACCGGAGCTGGTTCATCAGATCGAACTGTTCCGCTTGCATACAGGACCAGGGCAATCACTGCCGTGGCCAGAGTAAATCGTCGAATGGGTCGCATGAGTATGTCCTTCCAGTCAGCATCTGCCGCTTCGACCGGGAATGCACTGCATCCACGATGCCGGCCGAGTACTTACATGGAAGATGGAAGGACGTGGTACCCTGTGTCAACGAAGGAAAAACATCACAACTCGAAAATTTGTTGTGACGTCAGAACTCACTTTTCATCGGGGATGTGACGGTTTGTTGCCAAGATACACCGTCGCAATTCCGCCGGTCAGTGGATGATAAGAAGTGTTTACAAGTCCGGCTTCTTCCATCAGTCCCGTAAGCTGCGAGCCGCACGGAAACTCGGACACCGACTGCGGAAGATACTCGTACGCAGCCTGACGATTTCGCACCAGCAGCTGACCGAGCTTCGGAAGGATATTGCGGAAGTACCACTGATAAGTGCGACTCAGTAACTTGTTGTCCGGCAGTGAAAACTCAAGGACCATGACGCGACCGCCTGGCTGGCAAACGCGTGCCATTTCCTTCAGGCCACCGATCGTGCTGGAGACATTTCGCAGGCCAAACGCAACTGAGACCACCTGAAACTGGTCGTCTGGAAACGGAAGTGCAAGCGTGTCGGCTTCCAGAAACACGACCTCACGACTGTCGCGTTTCTTTTCCGCCAGCTTCAGCATTCCGTGAGTAAAGTCCGTCGCGTAGACGGGGACTCCAGGCTTGAGCTTCTTGCGGTAAGCAAACGCCAGATCGCCCGTTCCGGTGCAGACGTCCAGGATCGGCGACTCGTTGAACGGACCCGAAAGGCGCACGGCTTTCCAGCGCCAGTACACGTCGGTTCCGGCGGAAAGAAAGTGATTCATGAAATCGTAACGCCCGGCAATTTCACCAAACATCTGGCGGATGCGGGCACCAGTCTTGTCGACGGGCATTCCGTGGTTTTCCTGAACACCGAGATCGCTGAACTCAGCCTGTGGCACAGTTTGGAATCCTACAGACTTGTTTCTGTGATAGCATCAATCGTCGCGCCGGCAATCCGACAATTCGCAACGCCAGCAAATCCCTGCCCATAACCCACGACGGCTTCTCATCCATCAGAAGCAGAGACCCTCCTGTGAGCGCACTGCACTCAGAATGTGCACGAACACTCCGCGCACCAGGCCCCTCGACTCTGGAACTAACCGCAGCAGTTCGTTTGGCTTAACAGCTGAAGTCGGGAAGCGAGAGCCGCATGGACCTTCGAACGGCTCCTCAGTGCAACAATCAGCAGCTCACGTACGGCGACATCCGTCGGTAATGGTTTCTTGACACGACGATCGCATCACTGCTGCGAGTACCCGGAATCCGAATAGACCGCCTGCTGTGTCTGCGGTTCGGCATCGCTGCCGCTCGGTTGCGCCGAAATTCGATTTGATGGCTGCGGCATTCTGTTCTGCGAGATGCGAGCCTCAGGCGGAAGGTCCGGAATCTGACGCGACTTCCATCGACCCGCCGCATGTCCTACCAACACAGCACCCACGTAGGCGATTCCTGTCGGATCACTGACGGCGCTTCCGACGTACGTTGCATAGGCCGGGTACAGCAGGTTGTACGCTTCACGCTGCATGGCTGGATCACGAGTCGCCATGACGTAGCTGATCGCATCGTTCGTCGCCTGCGCTTCGTGATACAGAGGCACGCCCGGAATCAGATAGGCCGCGGCGTAGGTGCCCTTCCATTTTCGGCGAGCAAAGTCTTTGGCATGGCCGGCTTCGTGCCACGCAATTGCGGGTGAGTTTGAATAGAGGTGGACGGTATTCGTGAATGGGTTGTAATGGTCGCCACCAAAGAGTCGGCCTGGAAAGATGGTCTCGCCAGCGACCAGCACGGCTCCCAGCGTGTACCGCCAGCCAGGCCCAACCGCTTTGTTCGCCACCAGTCGTCGCCAGTCATCTCGAGGGTTGTACTGGTTCAGACGGACCTTGACCGATGACAGCTCGTTTTCCTGGAGGTACGCAGCAAGCTCCGCTTCTGTCTGTGCATCGATGTCATGGTTCTCCATGCGCCGATCCCACAGAATGATCTTGGACGGTATTCCCCAAATCCAGCCGAAGCCATCGACAAACTTGCGAGGCTTGCCGCGTTCAATCTGCTGCCCAGTAATGTCGGCCAGTTCCTGTGATGTGTAATAGTGGCTGGCGGAGCCGTATCGATAACCGGAGCTCGCGCAGCCAAACGAACTGGCAGTCAGAACAAGCAGCAGGAGGCAGGTTCGAAAATCTCGCTGACGATCCATCACGCGGTCTCCATTGGGGTGCAGTCACAACAGGTGCGAAGTGAATTGTCTGACGAACCTCAGAAAAAAGCAGCGCCTGTTTTGCGCCCCGCCCGCGCGCAACGGTTCCAAAGTGTGTCTTTGTAAGTCGATGGGAAATGGCATGTTACAGCGAGGCACTGAATGAAGGTGCATGGCACCTGAAGTATGCCCTGAAGATTCCGGCGAGCCCACCGGATGACTTTGCAGGATCGGCGGAGCAGATTTTGGAAGGAAGTGTGTCGCAGTCGAAGAGCGTTCGGCGAGCTTCCTTCAGAACAACTGTTTGCGGGCCTGTCCGTCAGCTTTTGAAGGAATCTCTCCCATGTTTCGTCTTCCATCGTTTTTCAGATCTCGACGTCTTTCACGCAAGAACCACCGCGCTTCATCTCAAGCACCAGGCAGCGAATCGCTGGAGCTGCGTACCGTACTCAGCGCCGATCCGTTGCCGGTTCTGATGGTCATCGCGGATCAGCAGGACTTCTACTTCAAAGAATACAACGACACTCACACTTCTCTGGCGGCCGCGGGAGTCGACGTGGTTGTCGCTGCAACGACGACAGGTCTCTCAACGCCTCACTGGAACTCCGGTCAGGGCTGGGGCAACTCCGGCCAGGTAGCACCGGACATCGCGTTGAGCCAGGTGGACTCCGCCGACTATTCAGCCATCGTCTTTGTTGGTGGCTGGGGATCGTCGATGTATCAATACTCGACGTTCACGGGAGACTACGTGAACAACCTGTACGATGGTGACATGGCCACGAAAACTCTGGTGAACGATCTGATCAACGAGTTTGATGCGTCCGGTAAGTACCTCGGTTTCATCTGCCACGCGACAACCATTGGAGCCTGGTCACGAGTGAACGGAAACAGTCTGTTCGCCGGCAAGCAGGTGTCTGTTCCATACATCGGCTCACCCGCCGTGCATTACAACGGAATCGACTACGCGGACATGCAGCTGGGGCAGTATGAGCAGGCCGTTGCCAACGGAGCGATCGCGAACACCGCCCCGGGACAATATGGCAATCCCGCGAATGCCTTTGATGACGTCGTTGTTTCGGGACAGGTCGTGACCGGCGAAAACTGGGATTCGGCGACTCTGTTCGGAACCACGATTGCTCAGCTTGTGATTACAGCAGCTAATCCACCGGCACCGAATCAGGCACCTGTTGCAACCGATGCCTTCGCGCAGATACCGGAGCATAGTGCTGTTGGAACCAATGTTGTTCAGGTCACAGCGACGGATCCTGATCCGGGGCAGTCGCTGAGCTGGCAGATTGTCAGCGGCAATACGGGCGGCGCTTTTCAGATTGATCCTGCGACTGGTCAAATTTCCGTGGCCAACCCTGCTGCCGCGAACTTCGAAACTACACCCGTCTTCCAGCTGACTGTTCAGGCCACAGACAATCATGCGACGGATCCTCTGAGCGATCTGGCCACTGTGACGATTTCGCTGACTGACATCGTTGAAGCTCCTCCGGCCTCCGTTTATCGCATTGGCGATGATCTCATTGTCCAGGGTTCGCAGGGCGACGATACGATCTATGTCTGGAGTACTCAGTCCGTCGGTGAACTCGGTGTCTGGATGAACGGCGTCATGTATGGAACATTCGTTGTTCCCGCGAATGCTCGTGCTGTCGTCCTTGGCGGAGACGGCAACGACCGAATCTACGCCACGGATGCTCGCCGCCCCGTGCAGATCATGGGAGAAGCCGGTCACGACCAAATCACCGGTGGCTCGTCACATGACATGATCGACGGAGGAAGCGGCTGGGACCGAATCTGGGCCGGCCCAGGGAACGATCTGATTTTCGGACGAGAAGGGAACGATGCTCTGTATGGTCGCGAAGGAGCAGATCTCATCGTCGGAGGTGATGGCGATGACATGATCGAAGGATTCGACGGAAACGACATCCTGATCGGAGGCACAGGATCAGACTATCTCAAGGGTAACTCCGGGGAAGATCTGCTGATCGGTGGTTCGACGACCTATGACAACAATACAGCGCTGCTGATTCAGCTGGGCTATGCATGGAACTCCGGAGCTGCAGCGTCCGTGCGAGCAAGCGAGTTTCAAAACGTTGCCTCACCCGGCATCAAGCTGCGTCGAGGCATCGAAGTGGTGGATGATCAAACGTACGACACAATCTGCAGTGGTGCCGACATCGATCTCTTCTTCGCAGGCGCTGGTGATGGAATCTGGAGTGACGAACTGGATCTGTTTGCCCTGTAGTGCGATTCGTTCGTCGGCACGGCGTAATGATCTATATGAAATCAGCCTCGATGCCCGGTGGCATCGAGGCTGTTTTCGTTGCATGGAACTGCAGACCAACCTAAACGTCCGTCACCATGGCCGCGTGGCGGAAGGCTTTCACAGGATCTTTCCACGTCGGGATGA
>JAEUII010000256.1 GCA_016795145.1 Planctomycetaceae bacterium | reverse complement strand
ATCGCTTTCAGCCCTTTCCGGATGAAGATGCTTCAGGAGAATTGGGTAAAGAGCATCCTTGATCAGGGAACTCTTCCCCGCGCCGCTGACTCCGGAGACGGCACAGAGGACACCGAGTGGAAGATCGACGTCGAGGTTCTGAATGTTGTGAACATTTACGCCGCTCAGCTTCAGCCATTGTTCCGGCGATCGTCGTGTTCTGAGCGAAGCCGTCGGCTGCTTTCTTTCCAGCGCTCCGGCCTGCGACTCTCGCAGCTTTTCCGCGGTAATGGTCGTCGCCTCACTCAGTTGCTGCGGTGTTCCCTCAAAGACAATTCGTCCACCATTCTCGCCAGCTGCGGGTCCCAGTTCGATCACGTGATCCGCCAGACGAATCGCTTCCAGATCGTGTTCGACGATCACGACTGTATTTCCGTTTTCCTGAATCGAACGAATACACTCAAGCACCTTGGACGCGTCGGCGGGATGCAGCCCCGTGGTCGGTTCATCAAGAACAAACAGTGTGCCGACAAGCTTCGAACCAAGAATGGACGTCAGGACAACACGCTGGGCTTCTCCGCCGGACAGTGTTTGCAGCGAACGGCCCATCGACAAATATCCGAGGCCGGTCTCATTAAGAAATCTCAATCGGAGATCAATGTGATCCACGATTGGCTGAATCGCTTCGCGAGTTGATTTCGGAATGCCGCCGAGACACTGATGCAGCTGTCCGCCAAGTTCCGTTGCCTCCAGGCTCAGCCATTCGCGCAGTGTCTTCCCATTCCACTCCGCAGCTCTGGCAATCGAGTTCAGTCTGTCTCCACGACAGGCTTCGCACGGCTGTATCGCCTGTGACCTGGATTTTTTCTGCGTTGCCGTCTTCCGGCCCTTGCGCGGAGGAGCCTTCAGTGGCTGTTCGCCCGTTCCTTTGCAGTCTGGACAGGCCCCAAGCGGCGAGCGTTCGTTGAACAGTTCCGGCGAGAGTTGTGGAAACTGAATGTCACATTGGGAGCATGTCGCCGACGATGTCCACGTCTGCACGGACCAGTTCACCCCATCGATCGCACAGGTTGCTTCAAATCCCGATGCCGGCTTCTGGTCCATCAGCAGCGCGCAGCGGCCCGACAATTCGAACGCGGTCCGCACTGATTGCGCCAGTCGGTCGTCAGCGCGGTCTGACTGAATTCTGTCGAGCACAATCAGGCTGTCGTCAGGAACACGCTGATCAGGGGGAAGTTCGGCAATGCGAACGAGTCTGCCAGCAATGACCATGCGAGCAAAGCCCGACGCTGTCAGGCGTTCAATCGCGTGTGGCTGCTGACCTTGCTGAGTCAACCATGGTGCACAAATCAGGATCCTGCAGCTCAATCCCCCCAGCAAGCTTCGGACATCGTCTTCCACCTGCTCAACAGTCGCCGCGTCAACAACAACTCCGCACTGAGGACACCGTAATCGCCCAAACCGAGCGAACAACATCCTGAGCGATGTCAGAATGTCGGTCCGACTTCCGACTGTGCTGCGAGACTGTTCCAGGAAACTATTCTGCCGGCATGCAATGGCTGGCGAAAGACCTGTGATCGTATCAACTAACGGACGTTCGATCCGATCCAGAAACTGCCGAGCCGACGGGGAGAATGTCTCGACATACCGGCGCTGTCCTTCAGCGTAGAGCGTATCAAACGCGAGGCTCGTTTTGCCGGAACCGCTCAACCCACAAATCACCGTCACTTTGTTGTGGGGAATCTGCACCGAGAGATTCTGCAGATTGTTGACGCGTACTCCGCTCAGGCAAATGGAGTCAAACCGCTCCACGAACTCATCTTTCTGTCTGCGTTAACATCCAGGCTGTTCTGAAATTTCCCGCCCTTGCGGAGTCTCTGCCCGGGAAAACGATTGTAAGGCGAATGCTGCAAACTTGGCAACGTGCGACGAAGAGTTCAGCGCAGTACGAACGCGTGTCGTTTCTACGGCTTATGCAGAAGACAGGAGAGCGCCTGGTTCGGTGGAGCGAACCGCGACTATGCTGGCGGAGCAGTAGCTGGAGCTGGTGATGCTGGGGCAGGGGTCGGCGCTGGAGTTGCTTCAGGCGTGGTGGCCGGAGTTGGCTCCGGCGTGGACGCTGGTCGTTCCGGCTTCGGCTCTGTTCCTGCCGCAGGAACTTCAGCCGGTGCTGCCGGGCTGTCAGCCGGTTCAGGTTTCTTTTCCGTTGAGTCTTCTGCGGGCGTTGTCGGGGCTGCAGGAGTTGCCGGCTCGATCAGCTTTCGCTCACGGAGACCTTTTCCAATTCCAAGCTTCCAAACTCCCTGAGCATCCTTGAGCGTCACATACTGATTGCTGATCGAAACCAGTTCAGCGTCGATCTCGGAGACTTTCAGCTTCTCACCGGCCTTCAGCTCTTCTGTTTTTCCGGTCGCCTTGTTTCTGAACCAGGCACACCAGACACCGTTCTTTGTCAGGGCGCCGGTCATCAGTGTCAGGCTGGCGTAATCTTCCTGGACATCGAACTCGATCGTGCCGGTCGATGTCTTGGGGCTGTCACCGGAGTCTGTGACTTTGATTTCAACGCGGTACTTGTCCGGCGCGAGTGATCGCGGTGGAGTCCAGTTGATTTCACCTGTCTTTGCATCCACAGCGAGTCCAGCTGGTGACCCGGCACCCAGTGAGAACTTCAATTCACCCTTGCCGTCATCGGTCGCGTCCAGCTTCATTTTGAAGGGCTGTTCCAACACAACAACCACAGACTTTGGCAGATTCAGAACCGGGGCTTTGTTGTCCGACCGAATCGTAAAAGTCACTTTTGAATTCAGCTTCACATCAGGATTGCCTGCCTGCGTGAGCAGCACTGTTGCGGCATAACTTCCAGATCCCAGATCGCTCGCTGGCGTCCATGTGAATTCACCCGACTTCGGATCAATGGTCATCCCTTCCACTGCATCAGAAAGTGCGAACTGGGGCTCGCCAAGTTCCGGATTGAAGTTCTCCGCACGAGCAGTGAATTTGACTGGTTCACCAGGCTTTACAGTCTTGTCTGACACACCACCCAAACGTGGATTGAACGCCTTCGGTGGCGATGGAATCACAAAAGGAGACGACGCCAGGAACGAAGAATAGTGGTCCATCAATTTTTCTTTGCGATCCCACATCTCCGGGAAATACTCAACGTACGCCGCTTCCGGGTGAGCAGCCGCTTTCGTCCCTTCGAACCCTCGTTGGACCTTCCAGCCGGATTGAGTCAACTCCGTGACCTTCAGCAATTCCTTCTCAATTCGAACCTCGAACGGTTCGAACGGGTCCGGAACAATGAAGTTGTCGTTCGGAAGCGCCTTGATTTCTGTAGCAGTTTCTGTGACCGCTGCAGCGAGTTTTGTTCGAGGCAGCAAGTCGGCGTGAACCTGAGTACCGGCAACGCTCATCCCTTCGGCAGTGAAGGAAACGGACAGGCGAGGATTTCCCTGGGCGCCTGGGCTGTCGACCTTGAGATTTGAAATGCGCTGCATCAGCTGTGCATTATCGAACAGGTACATGAATCGAGTCAGTCCCTGCAGATCTGTCTCCGCCTTCTTGACTTCCACAGAGACCGTTGTGAATTCCTTCTGAACCGACCGTGCACCTGGGATGACTTCAAAGCCAGGTCCCGCAAATCCACACTGCTTTGCCAGATCAAACAGCCATTCGCGATACACACGCTGTGCGTCATCTGCATCCGGTGGCAGGCTGTAATAGCGCCAGTCTTTCAGATTTCGCTGCGCAATCTTGAGCAGACGATCCGACTTCTCCAGCCGTTCGTTGGCCTGCTCCGCCTTACCCAGCTGAATGCGCATATCGTTGACGGGGCCCATCACGATCGACTGAACCATCGATCGACCGAAATAGACCGCGATCACGATCGCAAGACCACCCAGCAGAACCTTCTTGCGCTGATTGTCGTTCATTGAACCAGAATTCCGATGATCCAAAAGTAAATAACAACACTCGAGTGAATCGACAGCTGTTCGGGTTACGTCAGCCTGATGTCGCAGTGGCCTCGGGCAGAATGATCTCCATCACGACTCGAACCTGATAATCCGGCGAACTTGCATTCGAACGAAACTCAGGTTCAAAGGGTCGCACCTGATACCCGGCTTCATCGAGTCGTCTTGCGAGTTCGTTGATATCCACATCTGACTTGGCAAGTGCTTCCATTCGGATGGAGCCCACACCGTTCTGCGGAATGGGTGACATCGTGATATTGTCGACGTACATGCGATCGGCTGGTGGGAAATAGGACTTCAGGCGGATAATCTCGTCGAGCCATTCGATGTCGCGATCTACCCAGTGCTGTACCTTTTCTGCAAGCACAAGATCCTTTTCCCCGGCTTCTGCTGCCTCGCGGTATTCAGCGTTCTCGCGTTCAACGAGATCTTTCCGGTCCTTCAGTTCCTGAACCTTTGCTGTGCGGTAGAAATAACCACCCGCCATCACAACAACACCGGCCAGAAGCCCCAGCAGGATCCGGATCCGGCGAAGGTCCCTCTTCTCCGGTGCTTTGCGAGGATTGACAAGATCGATCGACGGAACGTTGACCGTCGATTCGCAGACGGCGCCCGCAAGTGCGACAACACTTGCAGAACTCACGGACGCTGGAAGTGTTCCACCAAAGAGCGCAACCGCTGGGTCAACTCGCTCGATCACAGCGTTATCAAAGCGAGTTCCAAGCTGATCGCTGACCTGAGATGTAATGTCCGGTGAACCCAGCAGAACAATTCTGCGCACCTTCTGTTCGCCCAGAACTTCCGAAGCCGACATTCGTGCGCGCGACAATTCTGATCGCACGGTCCTCTCAATCGCATCAGCAGCATTCCACGAACTGCCACTGTGCGAATAGAGGACCGTTGAGCCTCGCAGAAACGTGAGTTCGACAAAGTCCGTTCGCAGTACCGCGACGACATCGACTCCGTCGCCTTCGTGCGTCATCCCATTGGCCGCCAAAGCCTGAGCAACGCAATAACCACTCACCCTCGCTTCAGAGAGTTCCAAACCAGCGTCATTCAGAGTTCGGCGTACGATTGCCAGCTGATCTCCGGGAACCGTCACAAGCAGGACATCGCGCGTTGGACTTCCCGCCTGCAATGGAAGCGGAGTAAAGTCCATCGCGACAGATTCGACAGGCACAGTCAGCTTCATCGCTGCCTGCATCTTCAGCATGTCCGGTACGTCGGAATCCGGAACCTGAGGCAACTGAATTCGGTGAAACGTCACCAACTGGCGAGGGAACACGACAGTCGCTTCCAGTCGCTTGCGGTCACTCTTCCCCGGGAACAGCTTCTGAAGCCCATCGACCAGCGCCAGAGTGTCATTCGGATCGGCAGCACGCTCAAGCACTTCGACAAAGCCAAATGCTGCCCGACCACCCGACGGCTGCCCTTCCGCAACCACCAGACGATCTCGATCCCATTCAATAAATATTTCAGACATCGGTATCCCGATTTCGCAATTTACAGGACTTCACTCGAAACGGAGCTACTGCCAATCATTGAACACCACTGACCAGATGGTGGTGTCGCTGTGCCTGAGAAACAAGAACAGCTTCTCCATGTTATCTGTCTGGTATCCGATTTTGAGGCCTCTTCGGACAATCGGAACCGCAGTCAATGAACATACGATCAGATATCAGGGCTCTGATCTCGGACCGGGCGATTCTTGTTTGTTCATTCGCACCAAACCCAAATCGCTGGTCCGAATTCCCAACAGAGCCGCGGGATCAAAACAACTGTGTCAGAGGTTCGCCGGCGTCGAGCAAATTGTAGGGGCGGTTTTGGTTGTCAAAGGCTGTAAGGTCAGAAATCCCCATC
>JAEUII010000248.1 GCA_016795145.1 Planctomycetaceae bacterium | reverse complement strand
GGCTGTTGCGATGACACCATCACACTCGGGAAAAACTCGCAGGCATGTTTCGCGGAGCTGGTCCGTCGTTTCAATGCGATGAATTCGACATCCGTCAGGAGCCGGAATCTCCACAGGGCCGGTTACCAGTTCGACCTGATGTCCGTTGGCAATTGCGGCGGCGGCCAGGGAGTATCCCATGCGGCCGCTGCTGGCGTTGCTGAGAAAGCGAACGTCATCAATGTACTCACGCGTCGGGCCAGCGGTGATCAGGATCTTCATAGTGCCATGACCTGAGGGAAAAACGATTCGTGCAGGGAACCTGTCGGACGAGTATCAATCGGATCATCGTCGATTCTGCCCAACGTCTCCAGTGCCGAATTGTGTCAGCCAGGCTGCATTTGAACTCCAGGAAACGGCGTTTTCTGCCTGTCGCGGCATACAGGCGACTGAGTCGACAACGAAAGCGCTCTGGAACACCTCAATCTGTCTTCGGTCGTGACCACGGCAAAGTTTAGATTCCGGAAACGGGCCACTTCGCTGGAACGACACATCCAGTGTGTCGCAGCACTCCAACGTACATGACTTATCCCCGACGACACGGAGACACTCCGATTCGGCGACTTGCGAATCGAACTATTTTGGCGGGTACCTGGTGGAAGATGCTCCTGCTGATCGCAGGCGTCTTCGCACATCAGGGATGTCGCGCGCCGGTCGCACCGGTGGTTGCAGACAAGTCCCTTGGCGTTGTGTACGACACGGCAATGGAAGACGAGTTGCGAAGTGGCACTGCTCCGGCTTTGGTCGCGACGGCTTATGGACCCTATGTTGACACACTGTCAGAACCCGTTGCCATCACACGGTGGTCAGAAGACGCATGTGACTGGACCGTCTATGTCGCCACGAACCGCGGTCGGTTCCTTTCCAGCGGCGCGGATGATTCGACCGTTCTTGATTCCCCGGCCTACGGGCGGTGCCTCGTTACCATCCCATCACGCCGTCGAGGCCAGGAAGTTCGCGCTTCAAAGGCCACGGTGAAGAATTCGACCGATGACGATCCTGCAGCGACGAACGGCGTACGACCTGCGTCCTTCAGCTCTGCAGCAGCTTCTGCGTCGGTCAAAGGCTCATCGATTGCTGCCTCAGAAGCAGCATCCCCGGTCGTTCGCTCGACGGTGCTGTCGGAGCCTGTGTCCCAGGATCAGTTCCATGCGGGTGTTTCTGAGCTGATTGATCGGTCGCGGCTGCGCGATGTTCTTGTTTTCGTGCATGGATTCAATGTGTCATTCGATGATGCGGTGACGCGAGCCGCACAGCTCAGTCTGGACATGCCCTTCAATGGTGCCGTGGTTGCTTACTGCTGGCCGAGTCTTGGCGGGCTGAATTCCTATGATGAGGACGAAGCCATCAATCATGAATCCGTGAAGCCCTTCACGGAGTTTCTGCAAAGCCTGCGAGCCTCGATCCCAACGGATGCTCGCATCCACGTGGTTGTTCACAGCATGGGAAATCGACTGGTGCTCAAGAGTCTGCGTGCTTGGCCATCGACTGAAGCTGACGATGATTCAGGCCTGCGAGTTTCCAAACGGCCGATTTCCAATCTTGTACTCTGCGCACCTGATGTCGGGCTGAGTGACTTTCAGGCGTGGATGCCCAATGTGGTTCCTCATTGTGATCGAGTCACTCTCTATGCCAACAGTTCCGACTCGGCGCTGATCGCATCAAAGTCGCTGCATGCGGAACCTCGAGCCGGTGATGCTCGCTTCATGCCCATCGTGGATGGTGTCGAGACGATCGACTGTTCTCGCATCGATATGAGCTTCATGGGGCACAGTTACTACGGAAGCAATCCGGATGTACTGACGGACCTGTTTGTGATTCTGCGAGAGAACGGAGGAGCCAAGCAGCGTCCGCATCTCAAACGCCGGTGGACTCGACGAGGATACTATTGGGAATTTGCTCGGCCAGCCGGAACGATACTCTGCACGTGGCACTTCCCCGAAGAACAGCACTAATCATCTGCCATCGGTCGACGGACAACGCGGTATTGCGTCAGACAACCTGGTGTGAATCTACCAGGATCGCGCGTGCAGATGCAGCGGATTTGGGGGGAGTCCATGCGACTGGTGCCACAGCGATTTCTCTGACGATGTCGTCGCGCGGAGAATCAGGACGACAACGCTGCGAGCCTGGACTTCCCATGAATCGTCCGACGAAAGGGCATTTGTCTCCAGCTTCGGCCGGGCCGTATCGACAATCGGCACCCAGCGTTCGGATGGCTTATGACGCGGCATTCGAAAGGACACCAGTTCGTCTCTGGGATTCAGGATGACGAGCAGTGTGTCGCCGAAGACCGGAACGCCGCGTTCGTCGACTTCGTCAATCGACTCCCCGTTCAGTCGCATCCCCAGCGCGCGAAGGACGCCGGAGTTCCAGAGATGATCGGCGACCTCTTCACCATCCTGATGAAGCCACGAGATGTCCTTGACGCCAGCGCCGCGAATACGACGGCCCAGGAAGAACTTTCTGCGTTTCAGGACCGGCTGTGAATGCCACAGGTTGGCCATCGTTCGACAGAATTCCAGGAACGATGACTGTTCTTCATCCAGCTGCCAGTTCAGCCAGCTGATGGCGTTGTCCTGGCAGTACGGATTGTTGTTTCCGTTCTGAGTATGCCCCAGTTCGTCTCCGCTGCGAAGCATGGGAACGCCCTGCGAAAGAAGAAGTGTGGCCAGCAGATTCTTCCGCTGCCGCAGTCGAAGATCGCGAATGGCCGCATCGCTGGTTTCACCTTCGACCCCACAGTTCCAGTTGTTGTTGTGACTGTCGCCGTCGCGGTTATCTTCCAGATTCGCGTGGTTCTGTTTCTGCTGATAGGTGACCAGGTCGCGCAGAGTAAATCCGTCATGTGAGGTCACGAAGTTGATGCTCGCATAGGGTCGACGACCATTGTGCTGATAAAGGTCGCTGCTGCCTGTCAGACGAGTTGCAACTTCGGAGATCAAACTCGCTTCGCCCGCCCAGAAGCGTCGCACCGTGTCACGGTATCGACCATTCCACTCCGACCACAGATGCGGAAAATTGCCGACCTGATAACCACCGCTTCCCAGGTCCCACGGCTCAGCGATCAGCTTGACCTGAGATAAAACGGGGTCCTGCAGAATGATGTCAAAGAAGGCACTCAGCTTGTCGACATCGTGCAGCTCCCGAGCCAGTGCGCTGGCAAGGTCAAAGCGAAATCCATCAACATGCATCTCCTGAACCCAGTAGCGCAGACTGTCCATGATCAGCTGAAGGACTCGCGGAGTCTGCATGTTCAGAGTATTGCCGCAGCCCGTAAAGTCCTGATAGTACCGGCGATTGTTCGGCATCAGCCGATAGTAGGACGCGTTGTCGATACCTCGCATCGACAGCGTTGGTCCTTTTTCATTCCCCTCACCGGTGTGGTTGTAGACAACATCAAGAATGACTTCGATACCGGCCTCATGAAACCGGCGAATCATATTCTTGAATTCGTGCAGAACTTCATCCGGCTGGCTGGCTGACGAAAACCGTGGTTCCGGAGCGAAAAATGAAAGAGTGTTGTAGCCCCAGTAGTTTGAGAGTCCGTGTGAAACCAGATGACGATCATCCACATGTGCGTGGACCGGCATCAGCTCGATCGCCGTGACTCCCAGCTTCTTCAGATGCTCAATGCTCTCCCGCGACGCTAGCCCCGAATAGGTTCCTCGCAGAGGTTCCGGAACGCCGGGATGGAGCTTCGTCTGTCCTTTCACATGAGCTTCATAGATCAGCGTCTTGTGCCATGGCGTTCGAAGCGGACGATCATTGCCCCAGTGAAAGCGGTTGTCGACCACGACTGCCAGAGGAGCACACCACGCGTTATCCCGTTCATCAAACGACAGGTCGTCTTCGCCGCATCGGTAGCCAAACATGGCATCGGACCATCCGATGTTTCGACCAATCGCGCGGGCATAGGGGTCCAGCAGGATCTTGTTGGGATTGAACCGATGCCCGGCCTGAGGATCATAGGGGCCGTGGACTCGATAGCCGTAAAGCTGTCCGGGGCGAACATCCGGCAGATAGACGTGCCAGACTCGGTCAGTCTGCTCCTTCAGCTCAACAGTCGCCACTTCGGATCGATCCGATGGGTCGCTGAACAGGCACAGATCGACCCGTGTCGCGTGTTCGGAGAACAGGGCGAAGTTGACTCCGCCGCCGTCCCATGTCGCGCCGAGCGGATGCGGCCTCCCCGGCCATGTTCGAAGTTCCATCGCCCTGACCACCTCTAATCACAACAACCTTGGGACGTCAGCAGTTCTCAACTCCGCGGTCTGACTGCAAATACTGGCCTTGTGTTCACTTGCGGGGGAAGCCTGAGCCGCTGGGGTTCTCCTGACTGTAACGAATGTATCGATCCACAGGGATTCGTCGCACGACTTTAGGTCCTGGAATCCCAATGCATGGACGGGAGATACGGGTGAACGATCCGATATTGCAGAGACAGGATCACAGCGCGCTGAGATTCCGGAGTTCGACTCATCGTCAAAACCCCTTTGTTCGCAGCACTTTGGCGAATTGACTCAGGGAGGCGACTTTGTGTTTGACTCTGTTTTTCCCGGTGTTTCTGATATCCCGTTCTGGGTCATGCTGGTAAGACAGCACGAGTTTTCCGGTTTGTCATTTGGCCAATTTCAGCTTCTGCAGGACGTTTTCCGCACATGATGGGCAATGTCTTCAAAGTATTTGCAGTCTTCACGGCGGTGGTTTCCGTCGCCATGATGGGTGTGGCCATTTCGACGAATCTGGTCGCTCCGGACATGCGGTCCGTCATGGGGACCGAGGCCATGAAGAACTATGTCTTTGAAGAAACGACGGGCGAAAACCCGAGCTGGAAAGTGACCCGTCGGTTCTCTGTTGATGCCGCTAACCCAAATGAACGTGGATCGGTTGGCACCTTTCCGACAGCCTACGAAGCGGTGATCAAAGCTCATCAGGATTTGAAGACTCAGCTTTCGAATCGCACAAGTCAGCTTGCCACAGATACAAAGACGCTTCAGGACCAGCTGACGTTCTTCAATGCGACTCAACAGCAGGACATTGCAGCCGTACAGGCTCGTATCGTTCAGTTACAGCAGATTGCAGATGCACGCGAAGTGGAAGCGAAAGAAGCTTCCGCGGCCCTTGAAGCGTTGTCGGTAAAGTCTCGCGAGATCCGTGAGGAGACTGCAGAGCGACGAACTGACGTGCTTCGCCTTCGCAACGAACTTGATGAAATGCGAACAGACCTGTTCCGCCTTGAAATGATTCAGCGTGATTTGACGGACAGATTACTTCGCCTTCAGATCGAGAATGGTGAACTGGCTGCCCGCAAGGCTCAGATTGAAGGTCGCGGAACTGTTGGCGCCGATTCCAAAGACGCTGGCAAGACGTACAACCCATAATCTGTCCGTTGAGTAACTTGAAGTCAAAATACTCCACTGACTGAAGAAAGGTGTGATCGGAGCACCTCCATGAACAACGTAGTGACAAAAACACTCATCGTCCTGCAGCTGGTTTTCAGCCTCTGCTTCATGTGCTTCGCTGGTGCCGTCTACACATTCCAGAATGGCTGGCGTGCGAAGGCAGAGGAGTACAAGAAGAGCGCTGATCAGTTCAGCCGCAGCCTGACCGACACCCAGAATGCCCGCACTGAAGAAGCTGCGAAAGCTGTTGCTGACATTAAGAAGCAGCAGGAGCGTGCAGAACTGGCAGAAGCTCAGGTTGGGCAGCTCCAGATCGACCTCAAGCAGGCTCAGACAAGTCTCGCGAATGCGGAACAGCAGCGTGACAAGTTCCAGGCGGACCTGCTTGTCGCCCAGGACGAAGCGAAGGCTCGCATCACAGAAACCAATCTGTCCCGTGCAGAAATCAAGCGTCTCCGTGACCAGTTGAATGACGGCATCGCTCAACGCCGCTCACTGGAAGACCAGAACCTTGATCGTCAGGGCAAGATTGACGAATCGGTCGACCGCGAACAGGTTCTGCTGAAGGAAGTTACTCGCCTTCGTGACATGATTCGTGCTAAGGGCTTCGACCCGAATGAGATCTACGTCGGTCCGGTTCCTGCCGCGATTGAAAAGGTCAATGGCGAAGTGCTGAAGTCGCAGAAGAACGCTTCACGCTCACAGGAACTTGTTGAAATCTCAATCGGCCAGGACGACAACATCGTCGAAAAGATGCGACTGATCGTTTACCGCGACAACAAGTACATCTGCGACATTGAAATCACCGACGTCATGCCGGACAAAGCGGTAGGACGCGTTCTCGAAGAAACTCGCAACGGCAGTATTGAACGAGGGGACCATGTCACAACAAAACTCTGATCCGACGATTTACGACAGTCTGATGTTCGTGTCCCTCGGTGCTCTGATCGTGGGTATCACGTTCTGGATTATGACTCTGAACAATTACGGCTGGAGCGGTGGCTGATACCGCTTTGGATCGTTGTTCGCAAAGATGCAGGCGAGCCTTCCAATGGCTCGCCTTTTCTTTTTTCCCGGCCTGTGCTCCGGTTCAGCGTTTGCACTAACAGTCCCTGGACCTGGATCTGTCCGTAGACTCCCGGTTTTGGGCCTTTTGTCCCCACCTGACACGTGTGCACCGTGCGCATGTGCAGGACAAACGGACCGACTGAGCACACTCATGGCTGAAGAACTTTCCCCGGATGTTCCCCGTCTCCTGGCGTTCGTCTGCACTGCAGATTCGGGAATCGAATCCGTTGCAACGATGGAGGGCATTAGCCCGCTTCTGGCCAAGGGGCAGCGATTGCTGGATGCTGTTGTGGACCTCGGATGCCGCCCGCTGGTCGAACGCTGGTCAGAGATGGTCGACAGCGGATTCGCGATTCAGGCGGACGTGCTGGTTCCGCTGAAAGAAGGTTACGAGCCTGTGCGGATGTTGCTTCACGCGATGCCTCTTCATCAGGGGCACGATGAAGGAATGTATCTCGTCGCTGTTTGTTCCGGATTCCGCGCTGTCATGTCCGGCCCGGACGAAGTGGCTCGATGCCGTGCCGTGTTGAACACCGCTGTCGACTCGATCATCACGATCAATGTTGAGGGCACGATTACCTCAGTGAACCCCGCGACCGAGCGGATGTTTGGATACGTCGAAGAGGAACTGCTTGGCCGAAATATCTCGATGCTGATGCCCGAACCATTTGCATCACAGCACGACAGTTATCTGCAGCGGTATGTTGAAACCGGCAACGCCACGATCATTGGCATCGGTCGACAGATCACCGCCATGAAGAAAGGTGGCGCAGAGTTTCCGGTTCACCTCGCAATCAGTGAATTCAGCGTCCGGAAGACTCGATTCTTTACCGGCATCGTCAGAGACCTCACGGATCTGGAGCAGGTGCAGCGACAGCTTCTGCAGTCGGAACGCCTGGCAGCGATTGGGCAAATGGTGACTGGCCTCGCTCATGAAAGCCGAAATGCTCTGCAGCGAGCACAGGCGTGTCTGGACATGCTGGCTCTTGATCTGCAGGATCGTCCCGAACAACTGGACCTCGCGCGCCGGACTCGAACGGCTCTTCAGGATCTTCATCGACTGTATGAAGAGGTGCGAAGCTACGCGGCACCCATTCACCTGGAATACCGGGAATGTGAACTCAGCGCGATCTGGCAGAAGGAATGGGATAACCTGACCACATCCCGCAAAGACAAACGGATCCAGCTGGTCGAACCGGGATCCAGAGAACCTCTTCGCTGCGAGACCGACGTGCATCGCATGGAGCAGGTCTTCCGCAATGTTTTTGAAAATGCCATCCACGCGTGCGGAGATGCGGGGACCGTCACGATTCGCTGCATGGCGGATACTCTGAACGGCCAGCCGGCAATTCGAGTGCTCGTGTCCGATGATGGTCCCGGAATGAAGCCTGACGTCCTTCGAAAGATCTTCGAACCATTCTTCACGACCAAGCAGAAAGGAACCGGCCTGGGAATGGCGATCGTTCATCGCATCATGACGGCGCTCGGCGGCGTCATTTCTGCAGGAGCGGGGCCTGCTGGCGGGGCAGAGATTTCTTTGCTGTTTCCCTGCCGGCCACAGAATCGGAATGCCTTTCGCTAACACATGGGACTGACGGCCTTTTCGAGGAAAATGAGCCGTTTCGCGCGTCTCGACACTGCACCGTTCGCACAGAAATGTGCGAATGTGCACACATTGCGGCGCCGGGCCTGCGCGATTCCCTGATCCCACTCCACGCCCGTGAAAGCGGAGAATGCTATGTCCTCCAATGTGATGAATCTGCTGATCGTTGAGGACGATCCGGATTTTCGAGAAACCTGTGCTCGCTGGATGACTCGCAAGGGACATGTGGTCGCCGCTGCTGCCAATGGACATGAAGCGCTGGAGATCTGTGACCGGAAGTACTTCGACGTTGCGATCGTCGATATGAACATGCCGGGACTGACAGGTCTTGAGTTGCTGGATCGAATGAAGAATTCTCAGATCGAGACGGAAGTCATCATCCTGACCGGTCAGGGCACGATCGAGAGCGCGGTCAACGCGATGAAACTTGGAGCGTGTGACTATCTCACGAAGCCGTTCCCGATGGATGAACTGGAGCAGCGATGCCTGATGGCGTGGGATCGCAGTCGCCTTCAACGGGAGAATCGTCAGCTCAAGGCGATCATCGAACGATCGCAGCCAGCGGTCAGGATTATTGGCGACTCTCAGCGCATGCGCGATGTGTTCCGGCTGATTGATCGAGTTGCTCCGACAGACAAGCCTGTTCTGATTCAGGGCGAGAGCGGGACCGGTAAAGAGCTTGTTGCTCGGGCATTGCAGCAGCGAAGTCATCGAGCCAACAAGCCGTTCGTCACCATCAACTGCGCGGCTTTGCCGGAGCAACTGGTTGAAAGCGAACTGTTCGGTCATCGCAAGGGGGCGTTTACGGGAGCGAATGAGGATCGGGCTGGACTGTTTGAAGTTGCCGACGGCGGAACTCTCTTCATCGACGAAATTGGTGAACTGCCTGGGGCACTGCAACCCAAGCTGCTGCGGGCTCTTGAGGATGGTTCGATCCGGCGAGTCGGTTCACATCGCGAACGAAAAGTGGACGTGCGTCTGATCGCGGCGACGAATCGAAATCTGTCCGATGAAGTGGCTGCTGGTCGATTCCGTGAAGACCTTTTCTACCGCATCAACGTGATGTCGCTGGAACTTCCGCCGCTGAGAAAGCGTGAAGGTGACGTAGCGATGCTGACGCGTGCCTTTCTTGGCAAAGACTGGACGATCTCCGAGGAAGCTCAGAGAGCGATCGAAACGTACCACTGGCCCGGCAACGTGCGTCAGCTGAAGAACGCGATCGACCGGGCTCAGATCCTTGCGAACGATCACCACATTACGATTGATGACCTTCCTTCCGAAATTGCCGACCCTGCTGATCATGGAACAGGGCACGGATCGCACGGAAGCTCGGCAGGCTCAAACGCATCGTCAGGCAGCTCAGCGATTCCGTCCGGTCCAACGACTCGCCTTGAGGACCTGGAGCGTGCCCATATTGTAGAAATCCTCAAGCAGCAGAACGGGAATAAGGCTCGAACCGCCCGAGTGCTTGGCATTCATCGCCGCAAACTGTACCGTCTCCTGGAACGCTACGGCATTCGGGAAGAACGGCCTGTTTGAGCGGTCGCTGTGAGTGTTTGACGAAACTGGTCGACGCTGTGCGGTTGTCGCCTGGCAGAACTTCTCGCGTGCTGCATCAGTGGAATCACTGGCAGTGAATGGGAGACGGGGCTAAGCCACCATGAAGCGACTTCGACTGGGCGCAGGAATTCTGAATCAAACGCCGCTTGACTGGGAAGGCAATACCGGCCGCATCATTGACGCCATTCGTACGGCGAAGGAAAAAGGCGTCCACGTTCTCTGCCTGCCCGAACTTTGCATCACCGGCTATGGCTGTGAGGACATGTTTCTCGCTCCGCATGTCTGGCGAACGTCGTGGCACATGCTTCAGCGCATCGTCCCGGAAACGGACGGCATGATTGTCTCTGTTGGCCTGCCTCTGTTTGTGACCAATGGTGTTTACAACGTCGCGTGTGTGATGTCGCATGGACAGATCGCAGGATTCGTGGCGAAGCAGCACCTCGCCGGCGATGGTCTCCACTATGAGCCTCGCTGGTTCCGCGCGTGGCCGGCGGAGACGATTTCCGAGTATCACTTCGACGGACAGAGCTGGCCGGTTGGCGACCTGATGTTCGAATGTGATGGCATTCGATTTGGCTTTGAGATCTGTGAAGACGCGTGGGTTGCCGGCCGCCCTGGAAATCGCATGGCGGAATGCGGTGTGGATGTGATCCTCAATCCCAGCGCGAGCCATTTTGCATTTGGCAAGCATGAGATTCGCAAGCGATTCGTCCTCGAAGGTTCGCGTAGTTTTGGCGTCAGTTATGTGTATGCGAACCTGGTGGGGAATGAAGCCGGACGAGCGATCTATGACGGCGGTGGTCTGATCGCGTCCGGTGGTGATCTGATCGCTTCCGGGCCTCGTCTGCGATTTCATGCGACCGATGTTGTGATCGCTGACGTGGATGTCGAACTGACTCGCACGCGACGGGCCAGCATTCATTCGATGTCGACTCATCTGGCCGATGATGTGTTCGACCGCATCATTCCGATTCGCGGCCGATTCCGCGACAACACAGATCGCGTTCAGCCGCCGCGACTGATCGAATCCCCCACGAAGTACGAGGAGTTTACTCTGGCCGTCGCTCTGGGGCTGTTTGACTACATGCGAAAGAGCAGATCATGCGGATTCGTGGTCAGCATGAGTGGCGGTGCAGATTCTTCTGCCTGCGCGGTGCTGATTCGAGCCATGGTGCTGCGTGCTCTTGAAGACCTGGGACATGACGAACTGCGTCGAATGCTGGCGTATGTTCCCGGGATCGACACAGCCCATTCGGCAGACGAATTTGTGCGCTGTTTATTTTCGGGCGTGTACCAGTCGACTCGAAACAGCGGCGAAGTGACTCGCAATGCAGCCGAGCAGGTAACGACCGGCGTCGGTGGCACTTTCCACGAAATCAGCGTCGACGAAATCGTGCGGCTCTACACTGGCGCGATTGAAAAAGCGATTGGCCGTGAACTGTCGTGGAAGACGGACGATATCGCTCTCCAGAATATTCAGGCGAGGACTCGATCGCCTTCTGTCTGGCTGCTGACAAACATCCGGAACGCCCTGCTTCTTTCAACCAGCAATCGCTCTGAAGCGGCAGTCGGCTATGCGACGATGGACGGAGATACCTCCGGGGGACTCAGCCCGATTGCAGGCATCGATAAAGCCTTCCTGCGTGAGTGGCTGAAGATCATGGAAGCAACCGGCACCTGTGGCATCGGACCGTTTCCGGCACTTCATTTCGTCAATGTTCAGCAGCCAACGGCGGAACTTCGTCCGGCGGAGTATGAGCAGACGGACGAAGGTGACCTGATGCCGTATCCTCTGCTGGATCAGATCGAACGGCTGGCGATTCGAGACAAGCTGAGTCCTGCAGAAGTGCTCACAACTCTGCAGCGAGAGGGCTCACCATATTCGTTCGCGCAACTCTCAGAATGGATTCGTCGCTTCTTCACGTTGTGGTCGCGAAACCAGTGGAAGCGGGAACGGTATGCTCCATCATTCCACGTCGATGACAAGAACCTCGACCCAAAAACCTGGTGCCGCTTCCCGATCCTCTCGGGGGGCTTCCGAATGGAACTGAACAATCTTGGGAAAGAGTGATGGTTATCGCTGAATGCGCGGAGTGAATTGTAGCGTGAATCTCGGGGCGTTGACCTACCAGTGGTTTGCCATATCAACGATTTGGGTTTAACCGTCATTCCCGCGCAGGCGGGAATGACGAACCTCTCCTCGTTGACATACCCCTCTTCGTTGTTCTGACGGAGCACTATCACAAGGTGCCGGGGATCGTGATCTTTAGCAAGATCCACTACTTCCAGTGCAGGACCCTCTACGGTTTTGGAAGGATCTGGATGGCATCGATGATGACATGGCCATTGGTCCCTGCCGTGTCGATGGAGACTTCCACTTCATCCATCGCCTTCAGCGTCATCTCGCCAATCTCAACGAAGAGGCCGTCAATCGGCGGTACCTTTTGCTGATTCACTTCCTTTGAAACTTCGCCACCGGAACTCTTGGCGCGGACCATGACGTTGGACGCGCGATTGGGATTCGCGGAGTAGCTCATTCGAATGCTGTAGGTTCCTGCTTCCTTCACAGTGGCAGTGAAAAGAGCCTGCTTGGTTCCTTTCTCCATATCACCATCATGGAGGTAGTCGATCCCAACGTACTTGCCAGTAGAGCTGCTGTGCGACCAGACTCCCATGACTTTTGCATCGGAATTATCCAGCACAAATCCCGGCAGTTTGTCTTTGGCCACAAGGGGCTTGGCCGTTGTCTGCGGAGGCAGGTCGAGAACCTGATTGTCCTTCAGCATCTGCTCACGAAGTTTCGCATAAGGAACATCCTGCAGGTCCATATTGCCATTCATCGCCAGAACCGCCGCGGTCGCTGCGCTTTGGCCAAGGATCATGAAAACGGGCTCCATCCGGATCGAGCCATAGGCGATGTGCGATGACGAAAGGCAAACAGGAACAGTCAGATTGGAGGCCTGCCCTTTTGCCGGGACGATGGACCGATAGCTGATCAGGTAAGCGCCTCCCGGTGAAACCTGAACGTCGCCTTCGTTCTGAACGAACCCTTCTTCCGTCACGAATCGACGAACGTTGTGCGAATCCATGTTGTAGCTTCCGAGCCCAACCGAATCGGGCACGATGCGTTCACGGCGGCAGTCGAGTTCCGTGACGACGTAGTCACTGACCATGCGGCGTGCTTCACGAATGTAGAGCTGATGAGGCCAGTTGTCGTTGTCCGTAAACTCATCCAGCGGCAGTCCCCACTCCACCATTTCATCGCGAATCTTCTGAGGAACTCGAGGATGATTGGCCAGTGTCCACATCAGCCCTTTCTGATAGCGAGCATGTTCGCGAATGATGGCGTCACGCTGTTCATAAGTGGCATTGGGGTAGTCATAGTTCGCGCCAAGATAGTCGGTTGAGACCGCGCAATTGTTGTTCGTGTCTGTTTTGCGATTGGGCATCATGTCCGGCTTCATCGGAAATCGCAGATCCCCGGCCTCGAAGTTTCGCAGCAGCAGTTCGTAGTCGGCTTCGTTGTAACCTTCGGGCTTCGGGAACGGACGGCGATTCTTTGGCGAGTTCGACATGCACATACGGAAACAATAGGCCTGAACACGATGGTCGCCCGTTCCTTCCACACCCGGGCCGGTTGATTCGATTCCCGGAAGCAGACCGCTCGATTTGTCTCCTGGAATTTTCCATGGATCCACGTTCTTCACGAATCGATGATTGTGAATGTTGGCTTTGACCTGATTGCCATTCAGCGTTTCACCATACACGGAGTTTGCTTCACGTCCGACAGTGAACTTGACTCCGGCAGCGGCCATCAGATCGCCTTCGTAGGTGGCGTCGACAAATTGCCGGCCTTTGTATTCAACACCAGATTCCATGGTGATGGAGACGATCCGCGTTCCATCCAGCTTGACTCCGGAGTCGCGATTCAATCGCTGCTGTTCGACGAGCGTGACTTTTGCTTCTGCCAGCATCTGCCTCAGAATCGCTTCGGCAACTTTCGGTTCGAACGTCCACATCGCATCTTCATTGGCCCGGTATCGCGCATATTCCGAAGGCTTCTCCTGACTCCATGCGGCCGCGTCGTCGTAGTGCTTTCGTACCCGCTGGTAGAATTCACGAGACAAGCCTCCGATGACTCGCTTGTCCCCGCTGTCGGTGAATCCCAGACCGCCGGACGTGAGTCCACCGATGTGCCTGGTCGGCTCAATCAGGATCACCGAATGTCCCATGCGTGCCACCTGGATCGCAGCAGTCACACCGGCCGAAGTTCCGCCATAAACAACGACATCTGCAGTTCCGCCAGACAACTCTGCGGCCACAGAGTCGCGGTTCGCTCCGCAGAACCATGCGCCCAGTAGACTGCATACAAATGCCAGCAGCGAACAGCATCGTGACAAACGGAACATCGAAGAGGCAGGCATACGATTGAATCCTCATGAGCCAGCAGCTGGCATCAGGTTTGGTGGGAAACCGTCCTGCCGCAGTTTAGGTCGGCGAATGGTGAATTCCGAGTCTCCGAAGGTCGTTCAGTACGGCTCCGGTTCGTTGCCAGGACAGAGTGCCGCCAGTTGATTACGATACCGGGAATGTATGGGCATCAGGAGCCCCTTGGTCTCAGACTGCGATTGCGATTCAGACAGGATTTCTCATGGTGACTCGATCGTTGCGCGTTGTGATGGTCCTTGCGCTGCTTTCATCTCTTTGTTCTCTTGCTATGGCGGACGATGGAATGTTCCCGATGAGTGAATTGCCGCGGCTGAATCTGGCAGAGCGAGGCATTCTGCTCAGCGCGGAAGAACTGTTTAGCCCGGGTGCCACAAGTCTGGTGGACGGCATCTGCCGAGTGAACGGCTGCACGGGTTCGTTTGTGTCCAGCGACGGTCTGATCATCACGAACCATCATTGCGCATTCGACGCCATTCAGAAGGCGAGTACTCGTGAGAACGACCTTCTGGCGAATGGATTCTCCGCCGCAACGCGCGAGCAGGAAATTCCTGCTCCGGATTATCAGGTTCGCATCACGGAAGATTATCGCGATGTGTCCGAACAGGTTCTTTCTGTTGTAACTCCTGGTATGCCGTACCTTGATCGGACAAAGGCAATCGAACGTCGTCGTAAGGAACTGGAGATTGCGGCAGAGAAGGAACATCCGGGACTGCGAGCTGAAGTTGCAGAAATGTTCGCGGGCAAGACCTACGTGCTCTTTCTCTATACGTACCTAAAAGACGTCCGTCTCGTGTTTGCTCCACCGGCATCCGTGGGCAACTTTGGCGGCGAAGTGGATAACTGGGAATGGCCACGTCATACCGGAGACTTTTCATTCATGCGAGCTTACACGGCCCCGAACGGGACGCCGGCGACGTATTCAAAGGACAACATTCCTTATCATCCAAAGCGAGTTGTCAAAGTCGCACCGGAAGGCGTGGATGAAGGGGATGCAGTGTTCCTGCTTGGATACCCAGGCCGCACCGCGCGACACAAGACTGCCAGCTTTCTGCGATTTGAACAGGACGTCCGGCTTCCTGGTATCGTTGAGTTGTATCAGTGGCAGATCAGCGAAATGGAAAAGGCCGGTGCTGAAGACCGAGCGGTCGCTCTGAAGCATGCGTCACGCATCAAATCACTGGCCAACGTTGAGAAGCGATCTCGCGGACAGCTGCAGGGACTGAAGCGAGCAGGGATTGTGGCGACTCGAACATCAAGCGAGGCTGCTCTGCAGAACTTCATTGATGCGGAATCTGCCCTGAAAGAAAAATACGGTACCGTCCTGGCAGACATCAACACGGTGTACTCGGAAATGTCCACCGCTGGTCAGTGGGAAATTGAACTGGCTCAGCTGCGTCAGGCCTGCCGAGCCATCGCGTTTGGCTTTTATCTGTACGACGCGGCCGTTGAACGAGCCAAGCCGGATCTGGAGCGAGAAGCTCCGTACATGGACCGCAACTTTGCTCAGTCCAGCCAGGAAGTTCGAGTTGCGATGAGCGACTGGCATCCTCCAACGGACCACATCATGTTGACTGGGATGCTGGAACGTCTGTGCCGCAAACCTCAGGCTCAGACGATCCCCGCTCTCAAGGCACTAGCATCAAACATCGCTGGGATTAACGGCAAGGCGGATGAACTGATCAAGTCAACAAAGCTTGGGGATCCTGCCTTCCTGGATGCATGCCTGAAGAAGACACCGGAAGAACTCAACGCCCTGAATGATCCATTGTTGACGCTGGTGATTGAGCTGTACCCAGCGTGGACCGAACTGCGCAGTCTCGACAAGACTCGCGAGGGTCGGCTGAATCAGTTGTATGGTTCACTGATTGACGTGAAGCAGCAGTTTGAATCGGCAAGCTTCATTCCGGACGCCAACGCAACACTTCGATTCACCAGCGGCCATGTTCGATCCTATTCACCAGCCGATGCCGTGATTCGAACGCCCATCTCAACACTGAAGGGCGTGATGGAAAAGACAACGGGCATTGAACCCTTTGATACGCCTCAGGCTGTGCTCGAAAAGTACGCAGCCGGCGACTTTGGCTCCTTCGTTCATCCGCGACTTGCACAAGTCCCAGTCGCCATTCTGTATGACACAGATACCACTGGAGGCAACTCCGGCAGTCCGGTGCTGAATGCAAAGGGACACCTGGTAGGAGTAAACTTCGATCGATGCTTCGAAGCGACGATCAACGACTTTGCCTGGAACACCGACTACAGCCGCTCCATCGGCGTAGATATCCGCTACGTGCTGTGGATCACCGGAACCGTATACAACGGCAAGCATCTGCTGACAGAAATGGGTGTGGGGGAATAGGGGATAGGACGATCAGCCGGAACGCGCTAGCGTCCGGTTTTCTTATTCTTCACGCCCTTTTCGCTCCTGCGCTATCATGACGTAGTCTACAACTCGCGACAGTGCATCTTGATCATTGAGGGGGGAACGATCTCCGCCAACCGTCCACACTGGCCGTTCTTGAAAGTCCTTCCATTTCTCTCGCAGTCCCCGGGTGCAATTGGCCTTTAGCTGATCGCGAACGTTTTGCCCGAAACATTTGTCGCCGTGACTACGGCATGCCCGTGTGTCGATCGGGCACTCACGGCCCACAATGTCCATCCCCGAAAAACACAATGTCGCTTAATCTCGACTTCGACCGCCAGTCTCTGCTCAACGTTCAAAGTCAGCACTTCGTGATTGAGCCGTTCCCGATGCCACTGTTCCAGGAGAGGCTGAGCAGGCCGCTCGCCTTTTCCGATCTTTCTCCAGCCCGTGATGGCACCCGGAAGGTGGCAGCCATAAACGGTCCATGTGATGAACCATGCAATTGGGCCTTCAGCAGCCATAAGACGCAGGAGCTCCCTAAACTGATCGGTGGTCAAATCAGACATTCGACGAAATGTGGAGACTCCTGAACCGTGGGCTAGCGCCCGCCGGCTGAGAATGCAGCTTGATTACTTCAGACCCAGGTTGGCCTGCATGTTTTTCTTGTAGGCTTCCACACCTGGCTGACCATAGGGATTGGTGCCGACAAGTCGTCCTTCAACGACCGTGGCCAGCATAAGCATTTGGAACAGCTGACCCAGAGCGTGTTCGTTGATCGTCGGAAGAACAAGGTCTGCGGTCGGACGGCGGTCGTCGGCATAGGCCTGGTTTGTACCGTCGATGGCGGCCTGCAGGATTCTTGGCATCGTCGTGCCTGCCAACTGATTCAGTTTGTCCTGATCAAGATGATGCTGCGGTACGGTGACCGGAATCTGCTGCGGTGCGCCGGGCAGCAGATTCGTGATCAGCTTGTCTCGACGACCTTCCTGATGCTGCTGTCCTCGACTATGCAGGTCGC
Organism: Planctomycetaceae bacterium; assembly: GCA_016795145.1. Taxonomy (GTDB): domain Bacteria; phylum Planctomycetota; class Planctomycetia; order Planctomycetales; family Planctomycetaceae; genus SXXK01. The sequence goes on along the minus strand of JAEUII010000248.1, from coordinate 21,982 downwards.
GAGTATTCACGACGGTCAGAGGCGTCGCGCCGCGTTCGTGTTTGCCGAGGCTTTCGCTGAGCAGCTGGTCGTACCACAAACCGGCCGCCTCCAGTTTGCTGCCCCAGGTGGACAGGATGCGGCACGTCATTCCGGCATCCTGTTCAAACGCATGACCGACAGCCACATACTGCAGCACCACATTGCTCTCGTACGGAGCTGTCCGGAAATGTTCTGTCATATCCGCCGCACCCTGGAGCAGAGCACGAATGTTGAAGCCCGCGGCGGCGGCCGGAAGAAGACCGACTGCTGTCAGGACCGAAAATCGTCCGCCAATTCCGTCCGGGATGGAGAACACATCCTTATAGCCAGCAGCATTCGACAGACTTCGCAGCCGTCCGGCTTCACCGGTGATTGGAACGATCAGGGACTGAGCATCCTGGCCGTGATGGCGTTCGACGAGTTCTCTGAATGTTCGAAAGGCAACGGCTGTCTCAAGCGTACCGCCTGACTTACTGATAACGATCAGGGCCGTGCGACCATCCACCGAATTCGGATTTGCAGCTGCTCGTTGATCCAGAAGGTTCAACAGCACCTTCTGCTGATCGGAATCCACATTCCAGCCTTCGAAGTACAGTCGCGGTGTTCCGTTTCGCTGGGCTCGCGTCATCTCATTGTGAAACGGAGTTCGCAGCGCTTCGAACATGGCTCGCATGCCCATGTACGAACCGCCGATGCCCAGCACGACAAGAGAATCCGCTGCGGCCTGAAGTCGAGCGGCGCAGGCTTCGAGTCGACCGACGAGGCTGGTGTCTTTGTTGGCTCGGAGGTCAGCCAGAAGTTCTTCCGGCCATTGAATAAAGCCCGCATCCAGAGGCTGTTTGGCTTCCGGAATCGCCCCGCCGGACTGCCAGAGTTCCACATCATTCAATGCCTCATCACGAGCCGCCAAAAGTCCGTCTTTCAACAGTGCAAGTCGGCCGGCGGGCAGGAGCTTCAGAGCAGCTTCGGCAGAGTATTTCAACAGTTCACCGGCCATGGCCAGATTCTTTCATTATCAAACACAACGTTTTGAAAAGCACACTTCGGGAATCGAACGATATCGACAACCAGAGAGTTTCGCCATGATCGAAGCTGCTCGAATTCGGTCACATCGCATCGAGTCAGGAGTTCACTGTTGGCGGGGCGGGAAGCGGATGGTAACCTGTTGGTCCATCCTTCCGGCGAGTCCACTGAATCGCCCATTGATCCCGCCGCATTCCTGCCACATTCATTCCACATACAAACCAAGAGTCTCTTATGCGAACTCTTCATCGCCGATCGGTTCTTCGAGGTCTCGCCGGCGTGACTCTCGCACTGCCTGTTCTTGAAGCGATGGGAAAAGATGTCGCCGAAAAGATCCCGCGTCGATTTTGCGCGATGTATACCGCCAACGGAATGTCGCTCCCCAATCCTGACAACGGGATCAACGAATGGAGCTGGTTTCCTCAGGTGGAAGGGCAGGACTTTCAGTTCGGCAAATCGACTGAGCCGCTGAAGCCGTTCCGTGAACACGTCAGCTTCCTTGGAGGGCTGTACCATCCAAGCGGAGTGAAGGCGGATCCTCACATGTGTTCCGACATGTGGCTAACAGGCGCGCCGCTGCACAATCCGAAGCCAGGCATGTTCAATTCTGTCGGGCTGGATCAGGTCATTGCGCTGCATACGAAGCAATACTGTCGCCAGCCGTCTCTTGTGCTGTCGATTGATGCAGGCGTGGGCTTTTTGTCTCGCACCGGAACGATTTCGTACAACCTTCAGGGCCGTCCAATCCCTGCCGAAAACAATCCCCGCAGAGTCTTTGATCGTCTGTTTCGAGGTGACACGTCGTCCAAAGATGAGCAGCGAGCAAAGCTGGCCTCACGCATTCGGCTCGTTGATGCCGTGAAGGAAAGTGCTCAGTCGCTGAATCGTGAACTGGGGTCTTCGGACCGACAGAAAATGGATCAGTATCTGACGTCACTGGATGAGATTGAAGGTCGGCTGACAACCGCCGAACGCTGGATCGATATTCCGATCAAGACTCAGGACTATTCTCATCTGAATCTGGAAGTGACGAACGAAGGTGAACCAGCTGACTACTATCGAAACATGTTCGACCTGATCGCACTGGCGTTCGACGCCGACGTGACTCGATCGGTCACCTTCATGCTGAATCGTGAAGACGGCATGGGAATCAGTGACACGTTTCCTTTGAAACTAGGTCTGACTCGAACCCATCACAACCTGTCTCACGCTGGTGATAAAGACGGTCAGCTTGAGTTTGCTCGATACGACCTGTTTCTGAGTCAGCAGATTGCAGGATTCCTGACTCGTTTGCAGCACTATCAGGACGTGCAGGGCAGTGTGCTCGACAACACGATCGTCCTGTTCGGCAGCGGGTGCAGCACCACTCACAATCCCGCGAATCTGCCAACGCTCCTGGCCGGCGGACGTGGTATGGGGCTCAAACACGGAACCTACTGGCGCCGTGATGAGACGCCGATGTCCAACGTGTACCTCAGCATCCTTCGCACCATGGGCATCATGGAAGAATCATTCGCCGACAGCACGGGCACAGTGAGCGGCAGCATTTTTCCGGTGTAAAGCCACGGGTAGCACGTACAAAGTGCGTGTGCCGAAGGCGCCGGAAGCGGAAGGGTGCAGGTGGTAGTGCCAGATGTGGCTCCATCGTCACTTGCAAGTCTTCACTTCGGCTTCCGGCCGCTGCGCGACACAGGCGGCGCCTGTGCTACCCATTGTAGAGCGATTGTCCGCAATCGCTTGCGGTGGATTATTCGAAACGGCTGAGGACAGCCGTTCTACACTGCCGGATGTGGCTCCATCGTCACTTGCGTGATTTCACGTCGGCTTCCGGCCGCTGCGCGACACAGGCGGCGCCTGTGCTACCCATTGTAGAGCGATTGTCCGCAATCGCTTTGCGGTGGATTATTCGAAACGGCTGAGGACAGCCGTTCTACACTGCCGGACGTGGCACCATTGTCAATTGCGAGTCTTCTCTTCGGCTTCCGGCCGCTGCGCGTCACAGGCTGCGCCTGTGCTACCCATTGTAGAGCGATTGTCCGCAATCGCTTGCGGTGGATTATTCGAAACGGCTGAGGACAGCCGTTCTACACTGCCGGACGTGGCTCCATCGTCACTTGCGTCATTTCTCTTCGGCTTCCGGCCGCTGCGCGACACAGGCGGCGCCTGTGCTACCCGAGGGTGTCGTGAAACCCGTGTGTTACCGAGTCTCTGCGAACTTATAGAGGTACTCATCGGTCCGCAGGAACATCGCGTCATCCGCAAATGCCGGAGTAGCAAATGTTCGGCCGGGAAGCTGGTTCTTTCCAAGCTCTTTGAATTGTTTCTCAGGGGCAACCCAGGTGGCCAGTCCCTCTTCATTGAGGAACAGGATTCGGCCGTTCACAAACACTGGCGAAGCGGAGAAGTTGCCTCCGAGTCGTTCCATCCAGTGACGCTCGCCTGTCTTTGCGTCGACACAGGAAGCGATCCCGTTGTCGGCTACGAAATACAGTTCATCACCAATCAGAAGTGGCGATGGAGTACTCGGAGCACCTCGCTGGATACGCCAGACAACATGTGTGTCCGTGACATCTCCCGAGCCGCCCAGTTTGACGGCGAGGAGTTCCGGGTTGTCGTAGTCGTGATTGTAAAACACCATGCCGTGGCCAACGGCCGGCTGCGGAACAACGGACCATCCGGGGGCTCGAACGCGACAAACTTCTTTGCCCGTTTCCACGTCATACATCGCCATGTGTTCGGGACCTGGAGAGATCAGCAGAGACTGTCCGTTAACCTCAGCCACCGTCGACGTTACAAAGGAATGGCTTAACCGAGCTTCCACGGAGCGGAGAGTTTTCCACGCAAGCTTGCCCGTTGTTGCATCGATTGCAGCAACAAACGGCTGTTGAGTTCCGTCGCAGGCAACCAGCAGTTTTCCCTTGCAAAGTACAGGTGATCCACCGTTTCCATGAAGCGGGTTGTACTGAAGCACATCGCTAAACCACTCGACCGATCCATCGCTGGCCTTCAGCTTCGCCATTCCCTGCGTACCGAAATGAACATATACCGAATCACCATCGACAAGGGGCGTTGGGCTTGCATGGCTGTTCTTTGTGTGGATCGCAGGAGCCTTCTCGAGGGCTCGAATTTCGCGATCCCAAATCACCTTGCCGGACTTCTGATCGAGCGCCATTGCTCGCAGGGAAAGTCCCTCACCCTGTGGGACAGCAGTCGTCAGGAAGATGCGGCCGTTCGAGATCGAAGGCGATGACCATCCAAGTCCTGGAATGGCAATCTTCCATTCCACGTTCTTCGAATCGGACCACTCAAGCGGACTCTTTGAAGTGACGTGCGCGTCGGCGTTGGGGCCGCGAAACTGAGGCCAGTCGCCTGGCAAACACACGAACGAATGAAACAGCAGGGAAACGGTGGGCAATGTGAGGAGAGGCAGCACGGTAGGATGTCCTTTCAGATGCGGGAAGATTCTCTGAAAGGACGCAGTTTAGCGTCGAGCCCACGCAACGGTATTCCACTGCGAGGCCATCATCGGATTCAAGCGTGAAAATGGCACGGGCGAGCCATCACGGGAGACCAGCCGCACCAGGATTGCGGATTCCACATCCTGCAGCGTCTCGTTGTTCCAGGTTTCAAAACCGTAGTCGGGAGATGGGTCGAAAACCTGCAGGTTGCCCGAGGCCGTCTTTCCAAGGCTCACGACCGAATGACCAACATTCGACTGAAATCCTTCTTCGATTCGAGCCTGCGACACGACGTCACCAAATGTCAGGGAGAGAATGCCGGGCGGATGACGTCCATCACGCAGTTCATCGCCGCTGATCTTTTCGACGACGACATCCCACGGCGTTCCCTGTGTCTTCAGCTTGAGGCCACGATAAAGGCCAAGCCAGTGTGTCCCCTGCCGAGTCAGGCAGAGTTGGCTCAGCTCTCGTTCCGTCGCATGAATTCCATGCAGGCGAAGAAGTCCCGCGGCACAGGCTGGCGAACACGTTTGTTCGGTGGTCTGGAACTCCAGGATTCTCTCAAAGTCCACTTCGGCACATCGTGGAGCATCGCCAAGCAGCGGACTGACCAGTGAGTACACACACAAGGACAACAGGGCCGTTGAAAGGAATGCGCGTCGGACAGCAGAGATTGCAGCAGTGCGAAAACAAATGCCCGCGAAGAAGGCTCCCATCAATGGCAGCCAGTTGCTGAGGACGATCGCACCGGAATGAGGAACGAGTGCAACCAGAAGGGGGCTATCCATCAGCCAATAAAGATAGCCGCCCATCAGAATCGTGACGAAGATCTGCAGAAGGATCACAATCCGCCGATTGGCCATTCCCTGAAGAACGCCACCACACAGGGCAGCGACACCGCAGAGCACAAACATGGCCGTCAGGCTGATTAGGAGATCCAGCATAGGTCAATTCCGCACGGCATTCGGACATGATCGCGGACTCTTCGATGTCACCGTGTTTGCATTGCAGGCTCGACAGCTGCAGGCACAGACACGGCTGGCTCGAAGAGAGTAACACCAGGCTCAGGCGGCTCGTCAAGGAGTTTCGTTCGTTAAGAACGAGTGAAGATTTTGTGGATTTCCACAAAAATCCTCAAGAGGAGTGATCGAAACCGCGCGGCGGAACTTTTGCCGAAAATCCAGTATTTTTGCGGATTTCGTCAGCGGCGGGGGAAAACGTCCACGTGCTGTCTGGAAAAATTCATAATTCCGGCACGGTCCAACGCCGTCTGCGTGCTAACGAAGAGGATTGTCTCCGCCAATTGCGCGGAGGATGGCGAGGCGGTTCGAATCGAGGCGGTTGAACGAAGTGGCGAGTGAAGCGTTGTTGCCGCGACGATTTTCCCAGTCAGCAACGAACAGTGGGAGTTAATTCGCGGACGACAGGTGTCCAAGAATTGTGGTTGTCCAGAGGATCGCCGATTCGTAGCTATTGAAGATGAGCTGTTCATCCAGCCCCATCTGGAAGGACAGAGCGGCCATCCATCGCCAGTCTGCTTCTTCAAGAGACTGAATCAGATCAATCAGAACACCTGTGGAGCTTTCGCGATCGAGGAGTGAGCGGCGAATGGACTCGGTCAGGCTCAGCGAACTCAGAATCTCATTCATTGGCTGATCGAGAATGGCATCAAGAAGCGAGAGCATTCCGGTCAGGAACGCTTCGGCAGCTACCTGATCATTCGCGACGGACTTACAGATCGCTTCGCAGAACTTCGCTCGAACCAGACTGGTGATCAGCAGAACTTCCGGTTTGCCCCGACTGAGTTCGCTCACAGAAATCAGCGTCAGCCACTGACGCAGTGGTCGATGCCCAAGCACTGCGAGCGCGTGGCGGATGGACGTCACGTTTGTTCGCAGTCCGAAGGCTGGTGAATTCAAATACTGCAGCAACCGGACTGTCAGAGCAACATCCTGCCGAATCAGAGCTTCGACGTCATCCAGCGAAAACTGAGGGCTGTTGACCTCGTGAAGCAACTGCAGATAAATCACCTGTGAAGCCTGCAGTTTTCCAGGAGCACGACGGCGCGGCTTGCAGTAATAGCGTCCGTGGCAGTGTGAGTATCCGAGTTCGATGGCTCGTTGAAAGTCATCCTGGGTATCGACGGCATCGGCAATGGCGGAAAACCCAAATCGAGTTGCCGCTTCGACAATGCGTCGATGCTGGTCATCGGCCAGTGCCGGAAACTCCACATTCAGCATATCAATGTGCTCAAGCAGCGGCTGAGCACGGCGGTCAACGATGATGTCATCCAGAACCAGGCGGTAACCGGCCTCTCGAACACCCACGCACGCCTGAATGAACTCCGCGTCCATTTGGTCCGGAGCTGGTGTTTCCAAAACGGTGGAACTGGACGGCATCGAAAGGTATGTGCGATTCAACAGCTGATCTCGATCGATTCCGACAATAAACGATCGGTTGGCGGACAGATGCTGAAGAGACAGCATGGTATCTGATGCAACATCCAGCGGGGCGGCCCCAACTGAGCTGCGTCCCGCTGAGCCGGACGCAACCGATGGTTCAGATGTGGGATCAATGCGACGAAAGAGTTCCGCACTGCCAGAACGTGCCATGACCTTATAAGCAAAGAGCTTCTGGTCTCGGTCAACCACAGGCTGCCGAGTCAAACCGGCCACGTTAACTGCCACAGGGCTGACGTTTGCCACCATGTCTGGAATTCCCCCATGTGACGTGTGTGGGGAGCCAAAGAAGCCCGGCCTTCACCATCACGTTCGGTTCGTCGTTCACACTTCAAGGGATGAGAGTCGAAGCTCGCGTTGAGATGATCAACTGTGAGCTGTACGAGCAGACTCATCCGATTTCGTTATCGGTGTGCGGCGAATGTGCTGACCGTTTCTCCCTCCTTCGTTCAGCAGAATTCGGAAATCCCCCGTTACGAAACTGGATACTGCAACAGGAGATCACCCACGCGGGGGAATGCATTTGAGTTCGATTGCGGAGCTCAGAACTTCAGTCGTTGGATCCACTCGAATCGCGGTCCGACGAAAGATATGTGACAAAAAATGGGCCAGCGGCTGGATGGTGGTCCTCTGTCTGACACGACCACACCGTCGAATACAAACGGCGAGTGGGATGCCTCTGCTTCCCGGTACTGTACTTCGCTCCGTTCCGTTGAAACATCTGTTTTGAACGCCGGCGAGTAGTGGTCTATGCCGAAGCGTTCATAGGTTGCTGAAGCTGGAAGTTGTTGTTCCACCGGTGCCGGACCGACGGAAGCGACGAATGCGCAGAATCGCAATCAGGGGACTGACGTCGCCCCGCTCGCCTTTTTTGGACTCAGCCGAGTGTCGGATGGAATTTCAGGACATCGACCTTCTTTTCAATCTCCGCTCCAACGGCCAGAAGAGTCGCTTCGTCATAAAGTCCCGCGGTCAGAGTACAGCAAATCGGGCGCACCTGAGGTTTCATGTCCTGCATCATCACCGGAATCGAAAGTGTCGGGTGCCCGGTCAGGTTTGTGATCCCGAGATCGCCACCTCCAACGTAGCAGTCGACTTTCGCGAACACATCCACCATCTGCTTCATCAGCCGATAACGTGCTCGAGCAGCATGCAGGAAATCCACGGCAGTCACAAAGTGTGAACGCTGAAAGATATTTCCCCAGGCGTTGATGCCTTCGAGGTTTCCGCTGCGAGTCAGTGGTTCAAAGACGCAGGCGGCTTCGACATCCAGCATGCTTGTGAGCGGCCATTCGGGAATCTCACGCGGCATTTCGACTTCCACCAGTTTCGCCCCCAGTGCGACGATCGCATCCAGAGCGGCTTGTTCTGCAGGGCTCGTCGGACTGTTGGTCACTTTGCCAATTCGCACGGCAGAAAGATCCACGGTGCGAGGCCAGGCAAACCAGCGATCGACTGCGGTTGGATCCCCGTCGTCGCGTCCTTGAATCGCGGCCAGAACCAGACCACACTCATCCGCCGAGCGAGCAATCGGGCCCAGTTTGTCCATCGTCCAGCTGAGCGCCATGCAGCCAGCCCGGGAGACTCGACCAAACGTTGGCCGAAGTCCCATCACTCCGCAGCGTCTGGTGGGTGATACGATGCTGCCGAGTGTTTCGCTTCCGATTGCGAACGGAATTAATCCTGCCGCCACGGCGCTTGCCGACCCAGCGGACGATCCGCTGGAACCCTGTTCTGGATTCCACGGATTCTTCGTCTGCCCGTTGAACCACTGATCCCCCATCGCCAGCGCGCCGAGCGACAGTTTGGCGACCAGTACAGCACCGGCTTCTTCCAGTTTCCGTGCGACAGTGGCGGTTGAAGGAAGAGTCTGATCCTTGAATTGAGGGGCTCCCCAGGTTGTTGGATATCCCTCAACCGCGATCAGGTCTTTGGCTCCCCACGGGATGCCGTGCAGCGGGCCTCGATCCATTCCCGCCGCAAGTTCACGGTCGGCCTGTTCGGCCTGTTTCATGGCCAGATCGCGAGTCAGAGTCACAACGCAATTCAGTTTGGCATTGTGTTTCTCGAGCTGTGCGAGGCAATGTTCCGCAAGCTGCACGGCCGTGATCGAACGACTCCGCAGACGCTGACCAAGCTCCCGAATCGACAGCCAGGACAAGGAGGTGTCTTCTGCTGTTTTTGCCGAAGCATCACCAGACGATGAATCTCCCGTCTGAGAACCTTCTGCTGATGAAGGCTCGCGCAGCCACGGTCGAGGCTCTGAAGATCGCTTCACAGACTCCGGATCGACCATCTCGGGATCGAATCGAAATGCCGGCAGAGTGTCGTAGTCGAGTTTGATGGAACGGATCTTCTCACCATCTTCACGAACTTTTTTCAGTTCGTTGAGCAACGAAGTTCGCTGATCATCTGACAAGGTAATTCCTGCCACCCACTCTGCCGCGGCGACTTGTTCTTTGGTCACTGAAAGAGACTTCGCAGCTTCATCCGCGAGGGCTCTTTGGAAGACGAGTGAACCGATTCCTGTCGCGGACAATGTTGCCAGAATACGTCGTCGAGATTGCTGGTGTGACTGACGGGTTTCGGGGAGTTGCTCGGGATTCGAGTGCATTCAAGTCTCCAACTTCAGCAGGAAAAAAGCTTACTCCGTTGTTGTAGTCGAACGCGCAGAGCGTTTCGACGCGCTGCCATCACGAACCCATAACAATCTGCCGAACATCAATGCCGAGCGCCTCCAAATCGGCCATTGAGCTAAGTGATGATGGGGTTCGTTTCCGACACCGACCAAGACCATCGCGCGATCAAGCAAAGCGGTGATGGCAACGGCGCGCGATGTTGTTGAATGGAGTTGTTGATGATCAGGAGTGAGACAGAAGTGCTGATGATCCTCGTTTTCACCTTGACGCATTTCGCGCAACTCACCTATAACCCTGAAGGCTGGATCTGGTGAGTCATGTTTGCCTCACCGCAGCCACTTGTATCTCGCGGTTGCCAGCGTCCGACACCGGCAGGCATCCTGCAATCCAAATCGGTGTCGATGAACTCCCCACGGAGGAAAATGGGAATGGCCGCAAAGAGCACCGCAGCAAAGGCACCAGCAGCAAAGACAACAAAGACCAAGACCGCTGCAAAGCCAGCTGCACCAAAGTCAACCAAGGCGAAGTCTGGTGCCGCCAAGTCAACCAAGGCAAAGACCGGAGCTGCTAAGGCAACGAAGGCTCCAGCCGCTAAGAAGCCGGCAGGAAAGTAGTCTGACTGAGACTTTCCAGCGATCGAAAACAGAAAAGGCCGTGAGTTTCACCTGCGAAACTCGCGGCCTTTCTTTTTTGCTGCCTGTAATGCAGATCGTTGAAAACCTCAGTAAAAACAGCTGAATTGTCGAGGTTGTCCTCATGGTAGAATAGAGTGTTTCATGCACGCCCTGGGCGAAAACTTGTCGGTTGCTGGCGACAAGGGATTTTGATCGGTAGAGTGACTCCCGTTGTTGAGGGCATTGCGTACCAGATGAACGCGGAACGATTCCTGCGTCCCTGCAATGCTCGCCTGTCTGTTACGATCATGAACGGGAATGGAGTCACGCTTTATGGATCGAAGTCAACGCCCCGCACCTCACCTGGTCAATGGCCTTCGCCGCCTTGTCGACGATATTCGTCGCACCGCAAATCCTCAGGCCCCCGGACTCACAGACGTCGTTTGCGGCAGCACCAATCTGCTGACTTTTCCGAACGAAGATGTGTACTACTGCGGCCATTCTGTGGAGACTCTTGCGGACCTTCATTCGTTTGAAGAAGTTGCCTGGCTGTTGATGAATGGTCGTCTGCCTGGTGAAGAAGAGCTGGCGGACTGGAGTTCCCTGATTTCCGATTCGGCCGTTCTGGATTCGTCATCGACCGAGATCTTTTCGATCCTTCCGGCCGGTGCGCGACCGCTGGATCTGTTTCCACTTTGCATCTCTCTGCTTTCCTTCTTCGATCCGACTCCGCACGACGTTTCCGTCGACGCGTCTCGCTCAAGAGTCTGGCGGCTGCTGGCTCAGTTGCCCTTGATGTTGACCGCCGGATTGAATGGACGGGAGTTCAGGGACTTTGAGTCGCAGAGCGAGACGGAGGCCAATGCGGCGCGAGAAAGTCTGACGTGGGCCGGACGACTGCTTCATGCACTGCGTGGAACTGAGGCTCTGCCAACGGTGACCGAAGACGCTGCGATGAACGTCGTGATGATCTGTCAGTGTTTGACGGAGATGCGACCGGCGTGTTTCGCGTCTCGATTCGCGGCCAGCACGTCGGCTCAGATTCAGGCATCGATTCAGTCGGCGGCCACAGTGTTTGTGTCGCAGCTGCGGAATGATCCGTTTGCATGGGCGTCCGATCTGTTGCGAGGATTCCAGAATCCTTCACAGGCGGAAGCGTGGTGGCGACGACGAGAAGGCCAGCCGATGCCGTTTGGGTTTTCACCGACACCGGGTGATTGCCGAGTCGGTTTGCTGGCGGAAGTCAGTCAGTCGCTGCTGGGGAGCATCGATCGAATTCGAATCGCGGCCGCCGCGGCACGCCTGGAGAAATTGCTTGGGGCTGAGAATATGAGTCCGACTCCGGACTGGGCAGCTGCGAAAGTCATGACTTTGCTGAACATACCGGCAGATCGTCAGGCACTTGTCGTTGCGATGTCACGGCTTGTGGGCTGGGCCGCTCATGCCATCGAACAACAGTCATCTGGTAATGCTCTGCTGCCCATTCTACGCTACGGCACTGCGGACGAGTCTGAGACTCCGTGAGGCCTGGCCGAACGGTACTCGCCGCACCACTTCTTTTGAGTTCGGTTTGAGATGTCGATCGCGTTCCAGCAGTGTATCAATCCTGATTGTTCCGCTACGTATGATGTCGGACAGATTCTGACGGCATGTCCCAAATGCGGCAGTCTTCTGGATGTGAATTACGATTGGAACGCGGCTCGAGTTCCCATGAGCCTGTCCGAATTCGAAGAGCGCTGGAAGAGCCGGCTGAACCCGGTCGATTACAGCGGCGTCTGGCGATTTCGTGAACTGCTGAACTTCGCGAGAGAAGACCAGATCGTCACGATTGGCGAAGGTCAGACCATTCTGCAGAAGAATGATCAGCTTGCTCGGCAGTGCCACATGCAGCCCGGCACGTTGTTTCTTCAATACGAAGGACTGAATCCATCCGGCAGCTTCAAAGACAACGGCATGACGGCCGCTTCGACTCATGCACGCATGGTCGGAGCCACGATGACGGCTTGTGCTTCGACCGGCAACACAAGTGCTTCGCTGGCGATCTATGCGGGAGTGACTGGTCACTTTCGATGTATCGTTTTCATCGGCAGTGGCAAGATTGCGTTCGGAAAACTGTCACAAGCGCTGGATTACGGGGCTCGCACGATTCAGATTCGCGGCGACTTCGATGATGCTCTGGCGCGTGTTCGGCAGATCTGTGAGAAGTATCCGATCTATCTGTGTAACAGCGTGAATCCGTTCCGGCTCGAAGGTCAGAAGACGATCATGTATCGCATTCTGGAAGGATTGGGCTGGGAAGTGCCTGACTGGATTGTTGTGCCCGGCGGGAACCTCGGAAACAGCAGTGCGTTTGGTAAAGCCTTCATGGAACTTCGGATGCTGGGACTCATCAACAAGGTTCCTCGACTGGCCGTGATCAACGCCGAAGGTGCCGCAACGCTGGATGACTTCTGGAATGTCCACGGGCTGCGATGGAACGACGGTCGTCCTGATTCATCCCTCCTGGAGTCTCGATATCAGAAGATGGATGCAGCGAATGAGCGAGCATCCACGCTGGCTAGTGCGATTGAGATCAATCGACCAGTGAATCTGATCAAGGCCCTGCGAGCACTGGATGTCTGTGACGGCATCGTTCGAAAAGTCAGCGATCAGGAAATCATCGACTGCCGTGCTCGGATTGCTGCCACAGGGTTTGGATGCGAACCTGCCAGCGGGGCCACGATTGCAGGCGTGATGAGACTGCGGCACGAAGGAGTGATCAGTGCGTCCGATCGAGTCGTCTGTATTCTGACGGGGCACCAGCTGAAGGATCCGGACCTGACGATGGCGTATCACTCGGCCGACCCGGCTTTGATGGCGAAGAAGCTGACTCCTGCAGGCGTTCAGCACACGCCGTTCGCAAATCCACCGGTTGTGGTCGACAACACGGAAAAGGACATCGTTGCAGCGCTGGGGCTTTGATCACCACGGGTCAGACATTGCGTTTTCCAATCAGGGACGCGGAGAGTTCATTTAGCAGGGGCTGAAGTCTGCGAAGTCCTTCTTCAATGCTGACCAGAGGACGATAGCCAAAGTCACGAATCGCGGCATCGATACAATACGAATGCGACCCGGCAAGCTGCAGAGCCACGAATCGCGTCATCGGAGGCTCACCACTCAGACGCAGGACGGACCAAACTGTTTCCAGCACGCTGCCAATGCGATAAGCGGCGTTGGAGGAAATCGATTTTCGAACAGGTGGCAGCCCGGTCTTCTCGAGGATCATGTCGATCCAGGCCCAAAGATTGACGGGTTCCAGATCGTTGATGAAATAGCACTTCCCAGCGGCGTGGTCGGAAACTCGCAGAGCCTGCTCCGCCTGAACATGCGCGGCGGCGGCGTTCTCCACATACGCCAGGGAAACCATATTCTGTCCGTCGCCAACACGACGCAGTCGACCACTGGCGGCCCGCTGAATCAATCGAGGAATCAGATGATTGTCGCGCGGTCCCCAGATCAGATGGGGCCGAAGCGATATCGTGCGAAGACCTGACGGTTGATTCGCCGCGATCACTGCCTGTTCCGCCATCGCCTTGGAATGCGGATAATGACAGAGCCAGCGGGTCGGGTACCTGAGCGACTCATCCGCATCGACGTGATCATGGCCATCGAACACGACACTCGGAGAACTCGTGTAGATCAATCGTGCAACGCCGGATCGCTGACACGCATTCAGAATGTTGAGCGTTCCCTGGTAGTTGATTCCGAAATAGTGATCTTTCGAACCCCAGATTCCCGGAACGGCAGCCGTATGAAAGACCGCGTCCATTCCTCGGCATGCTGTTTCGACCGCTGCGGCATCACGAAGATCACCCTGAACGGTTGGCACAGACAGGGCATCAAGAGCAGGGTAGCGGCCTCGGCAAAAGACTTTGACATCGACGCCGGAACTGAGCAGCTGTTCCACAAGGTACAGCCCGAGGAAACCGCCACCACCTGTCACCAGAGCCTTCATGAGCTACCACATTTCAAAATGCTTCGACGTCAAGATCGTTCAGAGCCGGGAACGATGACGAAGGTGCTGAGGAGGAGCAAGTGTACCGGCTGACTGGATCTCAGACCGCTCGGCTGCAGCAACGAAAGTTCGGCCATGCGCTTCGAACATTTCCAGGCAGACGCTGAGCGTTGGTGCTGAAGACTGTTGCGTTTCGGCAACAAAAACACCGGAAAACACTCAGACCTCAAAGGGGAAAGGAGATGACGCTATGTGGAAATCCCCTGCCCGAAAGGTTTTTGCCAACAATAATTTGACGCCACACAAGCTCGACCTATGTTTCTCTGTCTGCCGAGAACACCCAGTCAAACACGGGTGAACGACAGACGAAAACGACCAACACAACAGCGCGGTAAGGAAAGCTGGGAGCTTTGAGGGGACCTTGCCGCGCTGTTTTTTTTTGCGCGCTGTAGGTGCCGCTTGCCGAGCGGCACTTCGCGGCCCAGCCGCGACCAGCGACCAAACGAGCCGCCACCGGATCGCTGGCGATCGGGGAAAACCAGCCACGCCCCTGCAATTTCCCACGTCTAGAGCGACTTTGGCATCAAGTTCACGCAAGAACGAGGTTCGCCTGACGGCGAAAGTCCCGCCCGGCAGGCGTGACCCACCGTAGGTGCCGCTTGCCGAGCGGCACTTCGCGGCCCAGCCGCGACCAGCCACCAAACGAGCCACCACCAGATCGCTGGCGATCGGGGAAAACCAGCCACGCCCCCGCAATTTCCCACGTCTAGAGCGACTTTGGCCTCAAGTTCACGCAAGAGCGAGGTTCGCCTGACGGCGAAAGTCCCGCCCGGCAGGCGTGACCCACCATAGGTGTCGCTTGCCGAGCGGCACTTCGCGGCCCCGCCGCGACCAGCGACCAAACGAGCCGCCATCTGATTGCTGGCGAGCGGGGAAAACGCTACGAATTTTGGGGTTTGAGCCTCTCAAAGCAGGCTGCGATTCTGGGATCTTTGGCAAGATCCACTACCCCAAAGCAAGATTCATTGCCTTCAACCTGTGGCCTGCGCTGTTCACGGGCTTTTTGGCGATCCAGGCAGGAAAGGTCGACTTTTCCGATTTTTCCGTTCAGAACGATTCTGAGGGTTGCCGATGAAAGAAGTGCGTCGTTCTGCACGCGGTCGTGCGCGCATTTGACGCATCGAATGCCAGGGATTCCCACCGCCTTTCAATGGTGTGCCACGGATGGACACGGAAAACTCATTAGTCAGTTCGAGAGTGTTGCTCACCACCGGGATCATCATCTCGACACTGTTGCTTTGCGTCGTGGCTTCTGAATTCCTCACCTTCAAACCTGCTGGAGCTTCTCCAAAACAGCAAGCCATTGCTCAGCGTCAGCAGAATCGGTTCGCAGAGTTTTATCCGGGAAGCGCGCCAGCTCCCGCATCGACGCCAACGTCACCTATTCGCCTTGCGGGATCAGCCCAGAACGTGATTCCGGTGACAGCCGCCCGTTCTGTTTCTATGACTTCACCAGCATCCGCTGGCACAGCAGTTCAATCGTCTCCTGCATTTACGGCAGCTGCTTCGACGACGCATGGAACGCAGGAACAGTTCTATACGCCGGAGATCGGGACGGCTTCTGAGTCTGCAGTGTCATCAGATGACCAGAGTCCCGTGAATGTCACGATCAACAACTCCGATTTGGCCCCGCAACTCGCCAGCCTGAACGCGCGACTTGATGAGTTGTCGAGACAACTCGCCGAAAAGAACAACGAGGCCACGACGGAACGTGTTTTTGAATACCGCATCGAAGACGAAAAGTCCGTCAGGGAAACTCTTCAGGGCCGGAAGTCGTCTGAGCAAGCGAACGTCACTGCATCGCCTGCTGCGGTGAGTCCACCATTGCAGTCTGTTCCGACCGCGCCTCAGATTCCTGTGCAGATTTCAGTGGCTGCCCCAGCACCACAGCCGTCTCAGGCTCCACAGATCATCGTGGTGGCTCCGCCAGCATATCCCTGGGGAATGCCGCCCGCAGCCGCGCCACCTGTCACGCCAATGACAGCGAATATGCCACCACAGTCAGCAGCCGCAGCAGGCGCCGCAGCACCGCCGGCACCAGCGACGGATCCACAGCCAGTCAGCAGGACAGATGCACGAGTGACGAAGGCCGAACATCAGCCTCGAGAGAACAGCGGGACGACAAATCTCTTTCCGCTGAATCTGCAGATGTCTCTGAATCTGTCTCCTGCGGCCAATTCTCCTGTCGCCAACTCTGAGCCAGAATTCATGGCCAGGCCAACTCCGACAGAACTGAAAGGACCATCACAGGACGAAGCTGGAGCATCAACGTCTTCTACTTCTCTGGAGACATTCGAGGATACCTTTGCTGATGATTCGGCGCAACCGGCATCCGTAAAATCAGCTCCCTCTGCCGCCAGGCAGGTCTCAATCAAACCAACGCCAACGCCTGCAACAGCAACTGCGTCAACCGTGGCTCAAGCAGCGGAAGACGACGTAACGCCTGAATTGTTCATGCCATTCGAACCAATTGAGCCAGAGCCTGTCTCGGAACCTGCGTCGGAACCTGCAACAGTGCAAATTCCTGCGAAGCCCGAGGTTCCCGTTCATGCACCGCAGCCCAAAGAGACTGCCGTGGCAATGATCAGGAATGCGGCTGTCTCCGAAAAGACAACGGAAGATTCCGTGCCTGTCCTTGAACCAATCTTTGCTCCAACGATCGAACCTGTCTCTGCGTCAAAAAGCAGTGAAACAGAAGTGTTCGTTCCTGAGCCAGAACCTTCCGAACCGGATGCACCGTCCAATGGCCCCAGGGTCGCACCGGCCCCGGAGCCTGATCCGATGTTCCTGACACCATCGGCGAGCAGTGCGTTGCCACCACAGCCACTGATGACCGTTCCTGCTGCAGAATTCGAACCACCTCAGTCAAACGAGCCTCTCCCAGCGCCTTCAGTTTCCGAAACGATAGTATCAGAACCATTGTCTGTCCCTGGGCCTGTTTTCGGAACAGGCCCCATGGCTTCACCTCGGTCAACTCCCGAAAAGCCGGCGAAGCGTTCAAGGCTCTCATCGATGCGTGAGGCGTTCTCAGAAGCGGGTGAAGAAGTTCGTGAACGCTTCGACAATCTGCCTCGCCCATCGTTCGAAGTGCCCAACTGGATGGAGAAGTTTGGATCAGATTCCACATCGAAGCCAGAGGCTCCTGCGAAACAAACTCCAGCAGCGGGTGGTCAGGACTTCGGTCCGCAGAGCTCCGCCGGACCTCGACGATTTCATGATGCTCAGAACGCGACCGGGAAACCTGGTCAGGCAATGCTGCAGGGCAATCATTCTGCGGTGGCTCGACGAGAACAATCGCGAACGACTCGTCTTCCAACCGGTTCACCACGACCAGCATCTGCACCTGGACCACAGATGGCGATGCGAGCACCATCGCGCCAGCCAGTTTACGTGCCGACTCAGCCTGGCAATCAGCCGGCTCGAGTGATGACGTTCAATGGGCCGGTTCCACCACGCCCTTCTATTCCGGTTCCTCGGTTTGATACACCAGACTGGGTTGAAGATCCGCCAGTGCAATGGCCTTCGCCACCTGTCTCACAAACGGCGCATCGAATCTCCAGTGCACTGCGATTTGCCGGGCAGCCAAAGGTTGTGCGCTAAACGTCAGTTCAATCCGGTAGAACGATCATAATAGTCCGCGCATCGTCAGGTACGGCATTGAGCCCCTGAATTTCAGGTCCGTCCGGTTTGTCACGTCCACAGCGAACAGTGAACGGTCCCGAGGAATACACTGGGGGACGAAATTCGTTCCCGGAGGTTCTGACGGTGTAAAGCACTTCGCCTGTTGATTCATCCTTCACCTGAACAACGGCGTTCGGACAATTTTGAATTTTGAGCGCCGGCAGTGTGCCTTTGACAGTTCGTCCGTCATTCGCGTCCATGTCGAAAGTGATCGGCCATCCGGCGAACTGCGCGGAGTCTCCTTTGCTGGCATCGCTGAATCGAGGCCAGCATTCGAACGTGATCTTACGAGTTGTCTTGTTGAAACGGGCAATTCCAAAGCCATCCGCGCGCTGAAGCTCGTCCTGCGGATCTTCCGGATTTGCGTAGGCGAGCATTGTGATGCGATTTCCCAGCCCGTCTTCATAGTTTCCTGTCCACGGAAGCGGACTGTTGGGGACCGAGTTTGGTCCGGGTTGTTCATTTTCCGGATGCCACCAGCGACCGTAGATCGTGTTTACGATCGCAGGACTTGTGAAGGCATACGGTCCGTCGTCATAGGCATCGATGCCATGGCGGACCACAACCGCAAGATGCTGGTCTCCGCACAGGTGAGTGGCCTTCGCCTTTCGAATCTCGACAAGCGCCGCGCGACGACCGGATTGAGGCCAGCCGTTGCAGTCGAGGTCGGCCAGCAGTCGTTCGTTCCTTTTGCCGTGCATGTGCACTGCCCCACAAAACGCCGTCTGCGAAAGCACACACTTCATGCTGGCGTTTGTCCAGTCTTCTGACCACTCGGACAGGAACTTCAGCTGCCGGTCACCAAGGAGCTGCAGGCCAGGAAGATCGATCGAAGCTCGATCGTACTTTGGGTCCGTGATGTGATCCGGGCGGGGGCCCTGCTGAGGAATTGTGCCTTCCGGACCGGTCTTGAATTTTCGGTCTTCAAGGATAGCGAAGTCGATCCCACCAACTCGAAGGCGAGTAAAGTAGACACCGATATTTTGCTCGACCGGCTTAGGATCGACTGGGTCGGGAAGGTGCCACGTCTGACATCGTTCCACCATGCGAACATATTCAGCAGGATAGTAGTAGCCTCCGTCTGGTCCTGTTGGTTTGAGTGATCTTTTTCCGCTGGCTCCCCAGAGATTCGGATGGCCAACATCATGGTCATCTGGAATGGCGATCGCCGGACGATCTTTCAAAACGTCCCGAAACTGCATTCCCCATTCCAGCCATCCGAACGTATGTTGAGTATGGTGGTAGGACTGATCGCCCGCGAAGAACAGCAAGTCTGGATCAAGCTTCTTCAGATTGTCGACGATCGTTGCCCTCGGGCCTGGCGTCCTGTTGGAATTGCACGACAGGGATGCGACGACGATCGTCTCCTTGTGCTTTGGATCTTTGCGGATAAGTCCCTCGAAGGATGAAATCTCACCGAGGCGAACTCGATAAGGGACACTGGCAGATCCATCCCAGTTGTTAATGCGGAAGTGAGCACTCCAGCCGGGATACACGACATCGGCTTGTGCTGCCTGAATCCAGTTGTCGCCTTTGCGAAACTCCAGGATGACTTGCCGAGGTTCATCCGGCTTGAGCGGGTAAAGCTGTGCAGACAGTTTCAGAGTCCCGGCATCATGAGTGTACAAAGCAAAGGCCACGACTTCGGATCGCGGCACCAGAAGGCGAGGTTCCTGAACCTGCCCCTTCTTCGCGCCACGCTGGATTGTGGTGGGCTTCCACCATTCGCCGGTGGCATCGGAGTCGAGGTCAGGAAACTCTGTACCAAACGGATGAGCCTCCTCGGCCATCGCGGACGAGAAACTCTGCAAACCCAGAGCTGCAAACATGGCTACCAGAAGTCGGCAACAGAATGTCATGGGAGTACTTTCTACCGTGCTACCGTGAAAACGGAAAAGCCCGTCGACCCCCAGGATCGAACGGGCTTGTCGCCAATTCTCCGCTCGCATTGTTCAGCGTGGTCTGCAAATTCTACTTTGTCGCAATGCAGAACAGATGCTGTTCGCCGCGAATGAACAGTTCCTGATCGACCGGAGCCGGAGTTGCATCCACTGTCTCACCGACATCGTTCGTCGCCACGATCTTTAGTTCCGGCGCGTCTTCGATCACAACGGTCGTTCCAGCGCGGGAAGTGAGATAGATGTGACCACCGGCTGCAACAGGTGACGCGTAGATAGAATCGAGTCGAGGGATTCTGGCTGCCGTATAGAATTCTTTTCCGCTCTTTGCATCCACGCAGGTCAGTTGCCCATTCTTTCCCTTGTGGAAGTAGATGCGTCCGGAGGACAACAGCGGTGACGCGATGTCCGGCGTGTCATGATTGATTGTCCAGACGACCTTCTCAGTTCCCTTGATGTCGCCCTTGCCGTCCAGTCTAAAGGCTCCCATGAAGGATCCTTTGTGGCCGCTTCCGACGAAAACCAGCCCGCCTTCCGCGACTGGTGATGCACAGGGACGTTCGGTCTGTCCGCCGCAGCGCCAGAGTTCCTTGCCGGTCTTGAGATCGTAGCTGCGAGCACAGGTCTGCCCGTTCATCACGACCTGTTCCCCACCGTCGTACTCCACCACCAATGGAGTTGCCCAGCAGGTGGGTTCGTCACGATCGGTCTTCCAGATCGTCTTGCCGGTCTTCTTATCCAGGCAGAAGAGTGCCGAAGGACCTTCATGATCCCATGGAACCAGGATCACATCACCGTGCAGCGTTGGTGAGCTGCCTTCGCCGAAGCTATTGCGAGTATTCATCTGGCCGAAGTCGTCTCGCTTCCAGACAAGCTTGCCGTCCATCGTGTAGCAGTAGAGTCCTCGGGAGCCGAAATGAGCATACACGTGTTTGCCATCGGTACACGGCGAGGCCGACGCAAAGCCGTTGGTTGCGTGCGTTTCCTGATGAGGTGCCGCGGTGATCGCGGTCTGCTCCCACATCAGTTTTCCGTCCGCACGGTTGTAGCAAAGAACTTTGAAGTCCATCTTTGGAAGCTTGCCGCGTCCACCGTCTTCCAGCGGGACAGCAGTCGTGATGAACACCTGCTGTTCCCAGATCACCGGCGACGATGATCCTCGCCCCGGTAGCGCGACCTTCCACTTGACGTTTTTGGAATCACTCCATTCCGTTGGAGGATGTGCGGTCGGTGAGGTGCCATTCCCCGTCGGCCCGCGCCAATGCCCCCAGTTGTCGGCCAGTGAACTGCTGACAGAAATCACAAAGAACAACGCTGGCAGCAGCAGGTGTCGTACAGAGACCATGTAAGTTCCTTCAAACGCAATCGCAGAATAAACAGGTTTGAAGGACTTTACCTCCTTGTCGTCGAACTGTCGATTATGCGGTCGTCGTTGTTTGCTCCGCAAACTGAACGCACGCATGGCGTGGCAAGCTCTCCCCCTCTGCCATGCCCACAACGCAGACCACGCCACACGAAAGACAAACGCATGGTTCGCTCCGCGAACCATGCGCCCCACATCCCTCCAGCCCATTATCAATCAAACAGCCGTCATACCATCCCGTCCCGCAGGCCCTATCACCACGATCACCATCAGCAACACATTCGCAAGAAAGCACCGGACAAAATGCTCCTCGCGCTGAGACGCGATCAGCGCATCAAGCGGTTCAAAGCCGAGCAACACAAAACACCAGGCCGCAATGCCAAAGAACAGGAAGCGTTCCACACGCGAATGGCTCCGTGCTCCAAGCCAGACGCACCACAGCAACGCAGGAAGACTCAGGACCAAATAGTGAAACCAAACCAGGTGAGAAGTCAGCAGATGAATCTGAAGACCGGCGATAATCCACGGCAGCCAGTCGGCAACGTCCATCGAAGCTGGATGTTCGTCATTGCTCAGCGACCTGCTTCGCGCCGTACGTGACAGCACAGCAGCAACCGCCGCGGCGAGCACAGGTCCGGTCAGCAGCAACAGGAAGGACGGCAGGCCAAGCGAATGGCGAGCATAATAGGTTGGCGAAAAGTTTCCCTGCGACGTTTGGATGATGTCATCCGGCATGGCTCGAACCGCTTCAATCCATTTGAGCCATGCGTCA
>JAEUII010000246.1 GCA_016795145.1 Planctomycetaceae bacterium | reverse complement strand
TTCTTTGCGGAGTACCAGAACGAACCGCTGCCGGAGGTGGCGGCGGAAGATGATCTGCTGACCGCCGATCAGATCTGCGCCAAGACCAACGGTCAGCCTCGAGGCACGATTCCTCTGGGCTGCAGCCATGTGACCATGTTTGTCGACGTGCAGCAGAAGCTGCTGTATTGGGTCGTCTGTGCCTGGGAAGATGATTTCACGGGCTACGTTGTCGACTACGGATCGTATCCCGACCAGCGACGAGCCTACTTCACCCTTCGCGATGCCACCCGCACACTGGCCACCGCCGCCAAAGGAACTGGGCTGGAAGGTTCCATCTATGCGGGACTCGAGACGCTGACTTGTGATCTTCTGAACCGTCGCTGGCGACGCGAGGACGGCACGGAGCTGCGAATAGACCGCTGTTTGATCGATGCCAACTGGGGATCGTCGACCGATGTGGTCTACCAGTTCTGCCGGCAGTCACCGCATGCCGGTGTCGTCATGCCATCGCATGGACGCTTCGTCGGGGCCGCCAGCCGGCCGTTCTCGGAATACAAACGCAAGCCCGGGGAACGTGTCGGCCTCAACTGGCGAGTCACCAACAACCTCGGCAAACGGTCGATCCGCCATGTCTTGTTCGACACGAACTTCTGGAAGTCGTTCGTGCAGGCCCGACTCGTCGTGGCTCAGGGCGATCCTGGGTGCCTGTCGCTGTTCGAAGAGCTGCCGGAGTCACATCGACTGTTTGCCGAACATCTGACATCCGAATACCGCATCCGGACCGAGGGTCGTGGCCGTACGGTGGACGAATGGAAGATCCGGCCCGAGCAAGCGGACAACCATTGGTTCGACGGTGTGGTAGGATGCGCTGTCGCGGCGGCAGTTCAGGGCTGCGTGCTGCTGGGCGTGAATGACCACGACAGGGAGCCTCGAGCACGAATGAGACTATCCCAATTGAAGAGGCAAAAATGAACCACAAGATGGAAATGGACTCCGAGGGCAAACACCTACAGGACTGCAGTTGCCAGTTTGACCATTTCGGTTCTATGTACTTCCTAAGTGATTTCGAATGTCGGTATGGAGCGGCTTGATCCTTACTGAAAGTCGACATCGGCGAGCCGGAAGCTTATTGATTCACAACGACTGAGTCTCTAGGCAGTGACTAAGTCAGAAGTAGTGCAAGACTCCGGCTGGTAACATTCAGCGCGGAGCCATTTGCACAAACAGTTTGAATATCACTCACCCCCTGTGCGCGACATGTGTCGGTGCAGCGCGGTGATAAAAGCCGACGGTCCGAGTTCTCAAGTGAGGTCTGCCTGAAATGACATCAGCCCGGTGAATGGATCCGGCTGAGGCTGGAGTACCGAAGGAGGTGAAGAACGTGACGATGACGATTGATGCAATGATAAAATGACGCATGAAAGGTTCCCTTTGTATGGTTGAGTAGTGCCTTGAGTGCCCCGGCTTTGGCGGAGGGGACGGGCAGTCTTGTGAGTTGCTCGAGAAAAAGGCGGATTGACCGTCCCTGGAACAGTTCGAGTATTCAGAGAGGCAATTCTGGAACTCGGAAAACGGGCAGGGCGATCATTCATTCGGAGGTCACGAGTGGCATTCGTGGTCCGTCTCCGAGAAGATTCAGCACGCCGTCACTAACACAAAAGGACACACAGCATTAGATGCGTCCTGACACCACGGCTTGGCGTCGTCGAAAGAAAAGCACGGAACCGATGCGTCACCATCGACAGTGCATCGACAGCACTTGAACAGCAGAGGGGCGCAAACGAAGCGTCACCCAGGCTTGATGGCGTTGCCAGCAAAACAAAAAATTGTGCCATGCAACAGGAACTGTCACACGGGACCTCTTCTTTGGTCGATGGGGGACAATCCCTGCCACAGTCATCAGACACGCAGCAATTGGATTTTTCGCTAAGAGAAGCCAAGCAGCATCCGTAGAAACAATCTGCCGACACCCCTGAGATTCTCAGGAGCGTAACGAGGCAGAGCAGAATGTGGCTTACAAGCTTCATGAGTCAAGTCTGTCTCAGGAAGTGCCATGAAGCAAATCGGGATACGGGAAAGACCCCGGGGGCAGGAGTGGGATCAAGTGACTTGAATGAACGCTACCACTGTGTTGCGACCGTGGAATTGCCGATAGTCCTTCTGGTCAGCGAACATGATCGGCCAATTCATTGCTTTGTGAACGAGATGGCGGCAGTGTCAAACATTCCATAACGTACATGCGCCAGACAAAACGATGGTCATTCTGTGAGTTTCCTTTGCATTTGTACAAGATCGTCAATATGGACAAGAAGTCGCATTGGGAAAGTGTCTACGCCAGCAAGCAAAGTCACGAAGTCAGTTGGTACGAACCCGATCCATACATGTCACTTGAGTTGATTCGATCTGTGGCTCCACTGCCAGTTCGTGTCGTTGACATCGGGGCGGGACAGTCACATCTGGTCGACCGACTTATGGAAGAGGGGCATACAGTGGCTGTGCTGGATATCTCTTCCGCTGCGATTCACGAAACCAAGAACCGCATGGGTTCGGAGGCTGCCAGAGTCCAATGGATAGAAGGCGACATCACAACTCTGGCGGATATTGGTTCATTTGACGTATGGCACGACCGTGCAGTGTTTCATTTCCTGACAACACCGCAAGACCGCGAGAAGTATGTTGCATTGCTGAAGAAAACTGTGCCGGTCAAGGGATTTGCCATCATGGGAACCTTTGGCAAAGGTGGCCCGGAAAAATGCAGTGGTCTTGACATCTGTCAGTATGACGCTGCATCACTTCGGTCCGCAATGGGGCCGTCATTTTGCTTGATTAGAGAAACGGAGTACACGCACACGACGCCCTGGGGAAAACCTCAGAAGTTCTTCTTTGCTATCCTTCAGCGTATCGAATAGATGCGTCGTTATTCGTTTCTTAATGCCATAACTATTGGAACTGTTGCGGCCTGGATGGCAGGGGCCAGTCCGGCGATAATCCCGACGGTGCAGGAAACCGCAGTTCCGACCAGGATCAGCTCTGGTGAAGGGCGAAATGCGATTGTGGCACCTTCGGCACCGATGGCAAAGCCGCCCATCCAAAGGGCTACTGAGGCGACCACTGTTCCGAGAACACCGCCGACAGTACAGAGCAGCGTACTTTCCAGTAGGACCAGACGCATTGTCCGGAACGGACGAACGCCCAGCGTTTGCAAGACAGCGTATTCTTTGATGCGATCCTGAACACTCATCACTGTGGTCGTAGCAACAAGAGAGAGCACCAGTCCCACGCAAGCGTAACCGAGCCAGTGGGCAAAGCCAATCAGGTCCACCAGATCTGACAATGTGCTGGCCTGAAAGGCTCCCTTGCGACGAGTCGTTGTGGCGACAGGTCCGTTACGAAGTGTTTGATCAATGAGCGATGCAACGGCATCAGGATCCGCATCAGCTGTCAAATGGACTTCCAGTTGAGTGACAGTGCCAGCGGTCTCTTTTCCACGTGAATACTGCAGAAACTGCAGACTGGTGTAAATCAGGTTTTCTTCGGAGGGAACATCCGAAGCGAAAACGCCAGCCACCTGAACGGATAGATCTCCGATTGTGAACTGGTCTCCCGACTTCAAACCTCGGCGGTTAGCAATGTTGCGACCGATAATGGCCGCATCCCGTCGAGTGAGGAAGGCTTCCCATGAGCCGTTAATCAAGTGGACGGGGCGATTATCCCGAATCTGCTCTGGCGGTATCCCATTGAACACAACGATATCCAGACTGGCTCGACAATTGTTCGTCCAGACCTGGATTGGCATCACCTGCTTTACGCCGGCGAGTTTTTTTATCGCCGGAGCGTAATCTTCCGGGAGTCGGCTACTCGATGGGCAGAATCGATTCTCCTGAAACACAATCAGGCATCGATCGGCGTCACTGCCGGACGTGAGCCTTTCCAGACCTTCCTGAACCGAGCCGACAAAACAGAACACAAACATCGCCACCGCTGCCCCGCTAAGGGTTAGCAATGTGCGGGCTCGATGCCGAAGTAGAGTTTTGAGGACATATCCAAACATCGGTTTGCTTTCGACTGTGTCCTTGCATTGCACAGAACGCTTAACTAATCCGCACTGTGAGCTAGGACGGCAGGAACTTTCCGCGATTCAATGTCAGTCGCCGAGTGGCAATCCCGGCTACATCACGATCATGAGTTACCATCAGCACGGTCATGCCGAGCTCTCGATTCAGTCTCTGCAGCAGATCCTGGATCTGTTCGCTGGTTGACGTATCCAGACTGCCGGTGGGCTCATCCGCAACGACGACTCGTGGATTCGCAACGATGGCACGAGCTATTCCGACTCGCTGTTCCTGCCCGCCGGACAACTGACGCGGATAATGATCTGCTCGATCACTCAGCCCCA
Organism: Planctomycetaceae bacterium; assembly: GCA_016795145.1. GTDB lineage: Bacteria > Planctomycetota > Planctomycetia > Planctomycetales > Planctomycetaceae > SXXK01. Next base: position 2,799 of record JAEUII010000246.1, on the reverse strand, counting down.
CGGCTCTGAGTGCCAGTTCCACACGCTGACGTCGTTGTGTGGCAGTTAGCTTCAACAGCAGAGTGGGCAGTTCCACATTTTCATAAGCCGTAAGCACCGGAATCAGATTGTGCGTCTGAAAAATGTAGCCAAGATTCGCCGCGCGCCAGTCAGCCAGCTGTCCTCGGGATAGGTTTGTGATCTCGGTACCCGCCACGGTAATGGAGCCGGAATCAGGCCGATCAATGCCAGCGACCAGATTCAGCAACGTACTTTTGCCGGTGCCGCTGGGCCCCATCAGCGAGACAAAATCTCCTTCATGGATTTCCAGGGTCACGTCGTCGAGTGGCGTTATCGTTTCTTCGCCCTTCCGAAAACTCCGGCAGACATTCTTGAGTTCCACGAGCGCCATGGTTATCTCCTGAGTCCCAATGTCTGGTCTTCACTTTGAATTCTTACATTCATTCCGTCGGCCAGTTGTTCGGTCCCTGATGCAATCAGTTTGTCAGTCACCTGTAATCCGCTCATCACGTGTGTCATTCCATCGGGCGTGGAATCACCTCGCTGAATTGCAACGTGTCGAGCCTGCTGCTGACCGTCAACGATCCAGACATACGACTGACCATCGCTGTCAAATACCAGTGAATCCGGGATAAACATCTGGTCTGCCTGAGTGATCGCAGACGAATCGGCCTTAGTGTCTTCGGGTGCAAGAAATGCGACCTTGACCAGCATTTCCGGACTCACGGTCTGCGGGGGATTCAGAAGTTCAACTTTGACTTCCAGAGTATTCTTCTGAACGTTTGCGAGACTTGTCGGCAGCAGAACTCGCCCCTGCAATACGCCCTTGAAAGCCGCGGTCTCAACTTCCACGGGAGCCCCGGGAATGACTCGCGCGACATCTTCCAGACGCACGTCAGCGCGAACCTGCAGTCGCTGCGGATCGTACATCTCAAGAATGGTTGATGAGCTTTGGCCGGCCAGCTCTTCCAGTCCCATCACCCGATTTCCTGGTGCGGCCACGATGCGCAGAACTCGCCCCGTAATCGGAGCCTTAATCTCAGTACGCTCTAAAGCCAGTTCGGCCTGCTGCAGCTTTATTCTGGCTTCCTGCAACTGGGCATTTGCGGATTCCACAAGTGCCTTCGTCTCCGCAACTCGCCGATGCTCCTCGATCAGCAGAGATTTTTGCTGTCTCAGTGCCGCCACGCGGGTTCGCAGGGATTCAGCTTCTCTTTGAAGATTTGCTTCTCGAATCTGAAGCTCTTCAAGGTCAGCCTCAGCAGACTTGTGATCTCGTTCCACCTGCTTCAGCAGAATCGCTGGGATAGCACCCTGTGCCGCCTGTTTGCTGGCAAGATTCTGTTTTGCAAACTCCACGCCACCCTTCGCGATGCGAAGCAGGAAGGGCAGCTTTTCGATTTCCGTAACTGTTCGTGCCAGGGAGTTTTCCGCATCGCCAAGTTCAGCCTGCAGATGAACAGGATTCTCAAGGCGACTTTTTGCAGCAGCCTGATCGGCTGTGGCACGCTGCAGTTCAGCTTCTTTGAAAGCGACCATGGCTCGAGCATGCTCAACGTGGAGCTTAGCGTCGGCCGCGATCAGTCTAGCCACGGTTTCGCCCTTTTGGACTTCCTGGCCATCGACCACGAGTAGTTCCTCGACTACGCCGCTGGTCAGCGCTGCCGCACGAATTGATGTGGGACGAGGCTCAATCCATCCGGGGGCCTGAAACAGCACTGTGCCGGCCTGCTGAACATCACCACGGATTGTGATCACTGGAACCACTGTGACCTGCGGGACAGGCAGAAACTGCATCCCGGCCGCAACGGCCAGAAGTGACACAAAGCCCGTCAGGATGACTCCCGGAATGACAAATCGGGAGATCCAGCGCCGCCGACGCTGGATCACCCCGGTTGACGCCGGTGTTCGGTCTACGGCCAATTGACGAAGATCAAGTGAAGAGTCAGTCATGATTATTTCACCGGTCGAACGTAGATCTTTGTGGCAGCCACCGTCAGATTTCCAGATTCATCTCGTTGGGCTGTTCCCTCAGCCACAACAACGGATAGTTCCTTCACGCCCAGCAGTTTGCGAGCGTCGTCGGTGACAGGTTTACCTTCAGCATCGACCAGTTTGACAGTCGCGATATTGTCCTTCACCTGATCCTGAGTGCAGCAATAGTCCCACGGCGTTGGACATCCTTCGTCGGCCGAACAATGCGGGATTTTCAAGTCCACCACAGTGAACGCAGCCACGCCATCCACAAAGGGTTCTCCGGACCCGCCGATTCGTCCCACAATGGCAATCGCCTCATCCACTTTGGCTGACTTACGAGCGTCCGCAACTTCGACGACTGCGGCTGGTTCGGACGATGACAGATACTGCGTTCCGGTGCCTGGCGCGATCGTCTCTGATTTGTTTGCCACTCCCTTGTCCTGAGGAGCATCGCTGCACCCGGATGTCAGAAGGAGGGCGAGACCCAAAACACAAAGATGATGATACTTCATAGTTCGACTCCTAAACAGCTTTCAAACTCACAGCCACCGATGAACGCAACACCTTCAACGCCGGTGGTAGCGCGCCGAAGACTCCAAGTAACAATCCTGTACCACAGCCAATCAGAATGGCAGGGCCATCGATCCGCAGAGTGAAAGCACCCATGGTGAATCGAACGGCCACGCCATTCAAAAGTGCCAAAGCAATAACACCGGAAATGAGCGAGCTGGTGGCAGACAGGAGCACACCTTCCTGAATCAGGCTGAACAGAATGGCTCGTCGGCGGTAACCGATGGCCTGCAGTGTTGCAATTTCTCGAAT
>JAEUII010000218.1 GCA_016795145.1 Planctomycetaceae bacterium | reverse complement strand
GATGTCGCAGCTGTTGTCGCAGGCGTCCTGGAAGTCGAGGTTTGTGCTGCCGACAGCTTCACCCTTCTTGCCGCTTGCGAGTGTGTAGTAGTAGGTTTGATTGATGGCACCAACGGCGGATCCGACGTCTTCAAGTTCCTGATTGACGTTGAAGCTCAGTTCGGACAGTCCGACGATCATTCCGAGAACTGTGATGGTTCCGACGAGCACCAGTTCAGCAGAGACGACGAAACCGTTGTTGTCATTCTTCAGAGCGTTGATGAGGTTCAGCATTGTCAGATCTCCTGTTCGATTTCGATGTGCGAATCAGGTTCGGGTGACTCGCAGGTTGTTTTCAGTTCTGATCCCTGTGATCAGCGGCTGATGGAACCTGTGTAAAGCAGGCTGAATGCCAAACCTCTGTGCCAGACGACTCAGAATTCTGAAACTGGCTGTTTGGACGTGATGTAAACTGCTTTCCCAAATGGACTTACGGGAAGTCTGAAAATTTTTCAGCCACGTTTACACGCGTGTAAACGGCGTTCAGGCGCATGTTGACGGAGGGCAACAGACAAACTGAAGAACGATTGCTGCGATGATGGTAAGTCTCATGCAGTTCAAGAGTTGCAGGCACAGGCAACACGATCGCATCACATGATGCATATCAACCACACTCGACACATTCGTTATGCTCCTGGCTTCACCCATAGCGATCCCCTCCCAGACAAAGTCTGGGAGGGGTCGAACGAGCGCCAGCAAGTTCGGGGGAGGGACGCGTCTCTTGTCCCTTTGCAGTTGCCACTGCCAACAGATCCATCGCCCACGCTTTTCTCCACTGTGTCCACACGACATCATGCCGACCTGTGTTCTCACGGATCTCTCGGGACTGATCAGGAGTCGTCATCATGCGGATTGGACATTGTCAGGCCGATTCAAAGCTCGGAGACTTCGAAGGGAATCTGGCTCGCGTTGTCGCAGGGATGGAGCAGGCGGATAAGGAGCGAGTGGAAGTCGTTTCGTTTCCAGAGTGCTTTCTGACGGGCTATCCCGACACGGAAGAGCTGGCTCGCGCGAGTGCCTTCGCGAAAGACTCGACGCAGATCATGCGAGTGCTGAGCGCGACGAGTCGGTTTGAGTCGATGCTGATTGTTGGCTTCAATGAGACTCGCGGCAACGACTTGTATAACACTGCAATTGTGTGTCACAAAGGACATGTGGCTGGCTTTTACAGCAAGTGTTCTGCCTATCAGCGTTTTCATCGTCAGGGACGCGACTTTCCTGTCTTCGAGCACAACGGCGTGACGTTCGGAGTCATCATCTGTTCGGATGGTGGTTTCATCGAGCCCGCTCGAATCCTGGCAATCAAGGGGGCTCGAATCGTCTTCGCTCCTCACTTCAACTTCATCGGAGCCGAGGGGCTGATTTCGCACTTCATGAAGGTTCGAGCCGACCATACGGCACGCGCTGTGGAGAACGGAATCTGGTTTGTCCGCGGCAACAACGTTTCACTTGGCAAAGAAGAGTGCATTCAGAACTACGAAGGAGTTGGATACGGCGACAGTTACATCATGGACCCACATGGTGAGATCCTTGTTCGCAGTCGGCGGCATATGGAGGATTTCATTTTCGCTGACATCGATCCCAAAGTTGTCGACACCAGCTGGGGCGTCGGTCGATCTCTCTGGAGCGCTCGTGAGTTTGGCCCGATGTTGAGTGAGGCCATGAAGCGATAGCCAATGTAGAGCGACTGTCCTCAGTCGCTTCAATATCTGCACCAGCGTCGTCAGTTCAAAGCGATCAGCTCGTCGTCGTAACCGCAGATAGACGCGGAATTGCGCGGATAGGGCAGGGGCGACTATCGAGAGTGTGGACGTTGGCGTGGCTATCTTCAGTGCTTGAGGGGCTGGTTGCGGATGGTGAGCGGGGAAGCGATTGGGACAATCGCTCTACACTGTGATGATTCGCGTGAATTCGCGGTTCAGGCTGCCTTGCTCTTCATTGAACTGGGTGTCACAAGCTGCAGAAGCAAGCGGGCAGTCGTGCTCGTGGCACCCTGCTGGTTCAGGACGGTTTGCTGAGCTTTGCGGCCGAGTTCCTGACGTTCGCTGGTATTCGAGAGGAACTGTCGAAGTGCCTCGGAAAGTTCTTCGGGCGACGTCAACTGCCGGCAGGCGTCGGCTTCCTTAAAGATCTGTACCACATCGCGGAAGTTCCAGGTGTTTGGCCCGAACATCACGGCAGCACCGTAAGCCGCCGGTTCGATCATGTTCTGACCGCCTCGATTGCCGAAGCTTCCACCGACGAAGGCGATATCCGCCAGGCCCCAGCAGGCTCCGAGTTCGCCGATGGTGTCGAGCAGCCCGACGGATGGTGACGCGTGGTTCGGCGGAGCGAACCGCGACGATGGGTTCGGTGGAACGAACTGAGGTGAATCCAGTTGCGATCGTCGTGCGACGGTGAATCCCTGTGCTTCAACGGCTGAAGCGACTTCGTCAAAGCGTTCCTTGTGCCGAGGGACAAGAATCAGCCGAAGGGCAGGGCAGTCCTTCCGAAGCGTCTTCCAGCATTCCAGGATCAGCGACTCTTCCGGATCCTGAGTACTGCCGGCCACGAGAACCAGGTCACGGTCGCTGAGTCCAAACAGTGTTCTTAGACTACGAGTCTTCGGGTTGTCTCGTTTGGTTTCGACACCATCAAACTTGATCGACCCGGTTGTGTGCATTCGCTCCGGGAGAACACCAAGACTCAGAAGTCGTTCGCCGTTTGCCACCGACTGAGCGGCGACGAGGTCCAGGCTAGCAAACATGGGTCGAAGGATCGCCGAAACTCGCTGGTAACGCCGATGACTTTTCTCACTTAGTCTGGCGTTGACGACAGCGACCGGGATGCCTCGTGATTCGCATTCCATCAGGAAGTTCGGCCAGAGTTCCAGTTCCATCAGACACACGATCGCTGGTCGTATTGTCTGCACTGCGTTTTTCACGGCCCAGGAAAAGTCGAGCGGAAACCAGGTAATGTGACAATCGCTGAACCGCTGTCGAGCCAGGTCGAAGCCTGTGTCGGTGGACGTCGTGATCAGGATGGAATAGCAATCTCCACTCTGACGGCGAAACTCTGCGACGACTTTCTGAAGCTGAATGACTTCACCGACACTGACCGCATGAAACCATGCGACCGGCTTGTTGTCGTGCGGTGCCGTCAGACGTCCAAACAGTTTCTCGCTGAGCCCGCGCCGATAGCGACCATGACGAACCGTACGCCAGACGATAAACGGCGACAGCAGCGTCAGGAGGCTGAGATACAGGATGTTGAGCATCCATCGCACGGCAGAATCCATTCTTCGTACGTTGAGACTCTGACAGCCTGCCGGGCAGGGCAGGCTGTCGTGAGTTCATGACTACTTACCGCAGCACTTCTTATACTTCTTGCCGCTTCCGCACGGACATTCTTCGTTACGTCCGACACGCGGACCAGCGTTGATGATTGGCGCTGTGACCTTCCCTTCTTCGCCGGCTTCCGGAGAATTCGTCTGGAGATTGTCCACCGCTGTTTCCGGCGGTGGTGCCACATCATGTTCTGTCGCCGTGATGCGCCAGAGTGAACCGACGAACGCCGGGCTTTCGTGTTCGACGCGGAACAGGGTCTGAGTGACCTGTTCGGCGATACGATCCCACATCGCCAGGAATGCTCGGCGACCTTCGCGCTTGTATTCGGTACGAGGATCCTTCTGTGCATATCCGACGAAGCCGATGCCCTGTCGAAGATGGCCCATGAAGTACAGGTGATCTTTCCATGCCGTGTCGACGAACTCCAGCAGCACGGAGCGTTCGGTCTGACGAATCTCCGGGCGGAAGACCTGATCAATGCCCTGCAGGATTTCGACTTTGGCCTGACCGACCGTCAGTGAGCGAACTCGATCGGCATTCATGCCAAGGCCGAGATCCTCTTCGACCCAGTTCAGGAGCGCGGTGGCCTGAGCTTCTGTCAGCCGAGCCTTGTCCTGAGCAGAGCCCAGAATTTCGCGGAGCTTATTGTCCACCGCTGAGGCTGCCGGCCGACGAGAAAGAAACTTGCGGCTGATTTCGACAAGCGTTTCATAGATCTGAGCCGTCAGAAGCTCGGAGAACTTTTCCGGATCGAGATCGGTGCGGAATCGAGTATTCGCCCAGCGAGCCAGCTTCTCTCGATTGAACCGTTCGTTCTGCTTGCCATCGCCTTCAAGGAAGTTATGCATTCCGACAGAGACCGGGAACGTCACTTCCTTCTCATCGTAGCGCTGTTTGACTCGATCCTTCAGCAGCTGCACGATTTCTGGCTGTTCCTTGTCCTTCAACTCTTCAGGCTGGACGCCCACAAGGAAGTTGAAGTTCGCCCATCCGGCAAATGCCTTCTGCGGGAATAGCGGATCGAGGAAGTTGTCGAGATCCTTCAGGTCCCAGCGAGCAATTCCTTCGCGAGCTTTTTCCAGCAGGAACGGAGCCAGCGCGCTGCGTTCGTGCTTTCGCAGATCCTTGTCACTGAGTGAAAGTCCGAAGGCACGGTTGACCCACTTCGTTAGAGCCAGCCAGTTCCAGTCGAGCTTGCTGTCGGAATCTTCCGGAAGGTTGATGTCGATCTGCTCGTAGATCTGAGTCTCACCCTGACGTTCACCTTCGTCACGAATCCACGTTGTGATGTCCTGGCGATTCATGTCACGGATGTCGGACGATTCCACTTCCAGCTGAGTATTCTGGCGAATCCAGGCGGCGATCGAATCCCAGCGATAGTCTTTCGCGAGGAAGTGCTTCGACCACCGGCCAATTTCATCGTACATCATGCCCAGCAGCAGCGCACGGCAGTCCTGTCCATCAAGAATCTGCTGACGGTACGTGTAAGTCCGCTTACGCTGCTCGTCCATGATCTCGTCATATTCGAGCAGGTTCTTGCGCTGGTCGAAGTGCTGTTCTTCGCGCTTCTTCTGAGCGGCTTCGATACGTCGAGTCACCATTGGGCTGATAATCGGTTCGCCTTCGCGAAGTCCGGCCCACTGCATGATGCGCTTGACGGAGTCGCCCATGAAGAGACGCATCAGTTTATCATCAAGCGAGATGAAGAAGCGGCTGGAGCCCGGGTCGCCCTGACGACCTGCTCGACCACGCAGCTGAAGGTCGATTCGGCGTGAGTCATGTCGTTCGGTACCGACCACATGAAGGCCACCGAGTTCCGCAACGACCTTGCCTTCCGCTGCCATGCCCTCACGGTCAGCGATCTGCTTCGTCAGAGTGTCCCATTCAATTTTGGGGACATCCAGACGGGAGTTATACTTCGCCTTCAGTTCTTCCCATGCGGAGTGTTCCGGGTTACCGCCGAGAATAATGTCGGTTCCTCGACCGGCCATGTTGGTTGCGATTGTGACCGCACCTTTTCGGCCAGCCTGAGCCACGATCTCAGCTTCACGTTCATGGAACTTCGCGTTCAGAACGTTATGCGGCACACCTTTGCGAACCAGCCGGTTGCTGAGCATTTCGGAGAGTTCGATCGACGTTGTTCCGACCAGGACCGGACGTCCGGTTGCGTGGACATCAACGATCTCTGCAACGACCGCGTCCCACTTTTCCTTTTCGGTTCCGAAGATGTTGTCAGGATGGTTGAGACGTTTTGTGGGGCGGTTTGGTGGAACGGCAACGACGTCGAGGTTGTAGATCTTGAGGAACTCTTCTGCTTCTGTCATCGCTGTACCGGTCATCCCGGACAGCTTGCGATACAGCTTGAAGTAGTTCTGAAGAGTGATGGTCGCAAGGGTCTGAGTTTCTTCCTTGATCTTCACCCCTTCTTTGGCTTCAACCGCCTGGTGCAGACCGTCGGACCACTGGCGACCTTCCATCTTTCGGCCAGTGTTTTCGTCAACGATGACGACTTCACCCTTTTCCACGACGTAATGAACGTCACGCTTGTAGAGGTGATGAGCCTTCAGAGCGTTGTCGATCAGGTGCGGCCATTCCATGTTGCCAGCCGTGTAGAAGCTCTCCACGCCGGCAAGCTGTTCGGCTCGTCGCACACCTTCTTCGGTCAGATGGCAGGTGTGCTCCTTCTCCTTGACTTCGAAGTCGACTTCTTTGCGAAGCTGGCGAGCGACTGCATCGGCCTTTGGATACTTGTCCAGATTGTCATGAGCGGGGCCCGAGATGATCAGCGGAGTACGCGCTTCGTCGATCAGGATGTTGTCGATTTCGTCGACGATCGCATAATCGAGAGGCCCCTGAACCTGCTGCTCCTTTGACGGCTTCATGTTGTCACGAAGATAGTCGAAGCCAAACTGGTTGCTGGTTCCGTACGTGATGTCGCACGCGTAGTGCACCTGACGTTCTGCCGAATTCATGTTCGACTGAATGGCACCAACGGTAAGACCCAGGTTCAGAAAGACGGGACCCATCCATTCCATGTCGCGGCGAGCCAGATAGTCGTTCACGGTGACAACGTGAACCTTGCCCGCCAGTGCGTTCAGGAAGGCAGGCAGCGTTGCGACGAGCGTCTTGCCTTCGCCGGTCATCATTTCCGCGATCATGCCGTTGTGCAGAATGTGACCACCGATCATCTGCACTTCATAATGACGCATTTTCAGGAAGCGACGGCCGGATTCACGAACCGCAGCGAAGGCTTCCGGAAGAATGTCATCCAGTGTTTCGCCATTCTGCAGACGCGCGCGAAATTTTGCCGTGGTCTGACGCAACTCGTCATCCGACAGCTTCTGCCAGTCGCTCTCCATCGCATTGATTCGGTCCAGCATGGATCCCGGAACAATGGTGGTCGTTCCCTGACGATCGCGCACGAAGCCAAGCTTCTTCATGCGACGTTCATTGGACGATCCAAAGAGGCCCGTGATGCCGCGTTCAATTCGATGAGTGGCAGCAGAAAAGAAATCGCCGACTTTTTCCAGAAACTCCATGTCGCGCGGTCATCCTGAATTCTAAGTGAACATAAATACGGGACGTGATCGTCAGGAACACTGCCAACTCGGCAGGGGACGCATGCTCCTCCAGGTTCCGGCGATTTTGTCGTAAGTCAAAGGCCGGCAAGTCTATTGGAACGTCTTGTTGACGGTCAATCCCGCCCTCCATCTGGCTCCTCCTGAGCCGTCGAGGCAGTGAGTGACGCTGTGGGCCGGAAAAAGGCAAGTGCTGTGCCGACTGTTGCCCAGACACCACAACGGCTCCGTTACACGAGCGTGTTCGTTGCCAAAAAACGACATGCAGCGACACGCAAACCGGCGGTTTGTGCAGATTCCTTTACATTGTCTTCTGCATCGCGACGCTCATGTAAACGTGTGAAAACACGGTGATTTTGCGTTGGTTGGCGAAGTGAATCCCATCCTGGAAGGTGACTACAGGTCGTCGTTTTGCTTCGCCACAGACTGCTCGGGCCGCTTTGGAACGGCGACTGCTTCAGGATCGTTCAAGCCCTGGACATTCGTCTTGAGCTTGTATCGCGGACATCCGAATTGAAGCTTCGGAAGAGGCAGTGAACTTATGAACCGTATTGCTCGCAAATTGACTCAGTCGGCATTGCTGTCCTGCATTTTCGGGTTGGGCGCGGCCGAGCTGTCTGCTGCCAGTATCCCGCAAGCGGACCAGTTTCCAGGCGACCCCTCTGTCTCAACAGATCTGTGGAAGAAAGAGTTCTTTGAGCGAAAGCCTGAAGAGGACGAAGAGAACCTCACCGCGGAAGCCATGCAGAAGCGTTCCGTTTTGCAGAACGAAAATGACCTACTGGTCGGCACCGCACCACGCATTCAGCTGGCTCGCAACGGTGGACTTCAGGTCGCCGGAGCCGAACTGCCAACATTGAGCGACTGGGAGCATGCGGCGACCAAAGCGATTGGGCCGAAGGAGATCAACATCACGACGCTGGAAGGTCCGTCCGCTGTGACTCTTGTTGTTGCGGTCGTTGGATTCATCGTCGTCTGTGGAGCGTACCTGCAGAAGTAGTCCGAGGTGCCAGACACTGTCGTGCTGACGCAAATCGGCCGACAGTCAAAGAACCAGTACGAGCCGCGTCTAAGATCCCAGCAGGTAGGCGCGAAGTTCTCTCATCAGTGCGATGCAGCGAACTGAGAACGTTTCGGTATCGGGGACTCGGCCGCGAGATGTGAACTGCACGGTGACAATTCGGTGCGTGCGCGCTTTGCCGTCGTTCGAGTTCGTTGTTCGAGTCGTCTCAAAGGAGATCGACAGGTCGACCGGCTGTCGTTCGGGGCTTGAACCCCAGCGACGAGTAATGCCAAGTGAACCCAGTCGGATCTTCATCGTGCCCTGTTCCTGACTGAGCACAATACCACCATGTTCTGAGATGAATGCTCGAAGCTTCATCGCGGTCAGTTCGAGTGACGTGTTGACTTCGATTCGCTCACGGAAATCATAGACGCCGTTGGCTTCTGTCAGCTGAGCCTGTTCTTCCTGAGGCAATGACGCTGTGACGGTTTCTTCAGCGACGACTTCCGTTTCCCAGCACGTCTTGTTTCGTCCCGTTTCCTTGGCACGGTACAGGCAGTTGTCAGCACGTTCCAGCAAAGTCTGAACAGTGTCACCCAGGCGAGCTGTGGAAACACCGAATGAAGACGTCACGTTCAGTGTGCTAATGCCGCCGATGGAACTTTTCTGAATCGCGTGACGCAGACGTTCAGCTCGACGTATGGCTGCTTCAATATCGGTGTCCGGACACAGGATGACGAATTCTTCACCGCCGTATCGACCGATAATTTCTGCGGAATACGTTTCATGCTGAAGCAGGCGAGTCAGGTCGACCAGAACCTGGTCGCCGACCTGATGTCCGTACGTATCATTGATTCGCTTGAAGCGGTCGACGTCGAGGAAGATCGTGCTCAGGCAGCGAGTCCCTTCGTTTGCATGGAAGTCTTCCAGCAGATGTCGAAGCTGTGTTTCCAGCTGGCCTCGATTGGCCACACCGGTGAGCGGGTCACGTGTGGCGGCCAGTTTCAATTCGACAAATTCACGGCTCTGACGTCGTACGCCGCTCTTGTTTCGAAGCAGCTGCACGACACCCTGAACGCGGTTGCCTATCCCCATGATTGGCATGGTGTAGACATCAACCTTCAGGTGTCGAGTTCCGCTGACGCGGCACAGTCGGCTGCCGAACTGTGCACGACCATTCTTCAGGACCTGTCCGACCATCGTTTCGTCACGATGTTCCGGAGGTGACTGTTCTTCGGTCAGTGGCGAAAGCTGCACGTCGACAGGCTGCCAGGTGCGTCCAAGGACACTTTGAATAGGCAGTCCGGTCATCCCCGGCATGCCATCGCTCCAGATGGCATAGTTCTCATTGGAATCCAGGACGAAATAGCCATCGTAGAGCTGCTGAAACTGGTACAGCACATTGATGAACTGTGCCAGCACAACCGCTTCATTGCGCTGTTCGTCGGTGAGTTCCTGCTTCTGTTCGGCACCGGTAAAGGACTCAGCGAAGCGAAACAGAGAATCGCCTTCCGCTTCGTACCATCGGTTCAATGTTCGAACAATGTTGCCGTCGTAGCGACTGCCGGACTTTTCTTCCAGCAGACTGATGACTTCCTGATGAGTCATTCCGCGGCGGTAAGGTTTGGGAGTACTGAGCGAATCGTAGGCGTCAGCGACGGCCAGGATTCGTGGTCCCAGCGGAAGGTCCACAGGCTGTCCCGTGGCTTCCATCTGAAGACCTGCGGTTGCAAAATCGTGATGCAGCATAGTCAGCATCGAGACAACTGCCGGGTCCGTATGGAACGCCTGCAGAAGGTTCACTGCTGCGTGATGGTGCAGAAGCACGAAGTCGTATTCTTCGCTGCTGAGTTTGCCCGGCTTCTTCAGGATGTGCTCGGGCACACCCAGTTTGCCGATGTCGTGCAGCAGCGCTGCGATTTCCAGCTGTCGCCGTTGTTCATCGTCCCATCCGAGCAGCTTTGCCACTCCGCTGGCAATGGCTGCAATCCGCTGACCATGCAGCAGACTGGAAGGATCCTGGAGTTTCATGGTTCGCAGCAGCAGCGTCATCAGTGCTCGGGGAATGATCTGGCGTTCGCCAGTCATCGCCTGCTGGCGACGTGCTTCTTCTGACACGGCCAGCATTCGAATCAGAACACCGCTGGTGTCTGTCGGCATGGCCGGAGTCATCAGATCCGGGTTGTATCCCGGAAGTCTGGTTGTGTTGGCAACTGTTGACACAAATCGTCACAGATCTGCCGGGAAAACGGAAACAACTGATGCCCCTCGCATCCGTTGTCGGTCGCTTTCACACAGCTCAGGTTGACTGCTGGAAACATGACCCCTGTTGGAGTCGACAGAAAAAGCTAGTTCACTGTCGGCAAGTGTGCCTGATGTTCACGAAAAGTTGCACAACCTTTCGTGATGCAAAGTCGCTGTTTTCTTCACCGTTGTCAGAATCCCTACAGGTGGAATTCCTGGGAGGCATCTTCGACCATGTCGGCTCGGTTTCCCCTATCCGAAGAGTCCTGTTATTCCGGTTGTATCAGGACTTTGCCAGCGACATCGTTTGGATGACGGCTTCCGCGGTCGCCGGGTTCGTGGCGAGCGGAACGTTATGGACATCACAGACTCGCATCAGTGCCGCCACATCGGGTTCATGTGGCTGAGCGGTGAGTGGATCTCGGAGGAACAGAACGGCTTCCACTTTTCCTTCTGCAACGCGACCTCCGATGATCAGGTCACCACCATGGGGTCCATGCGCCACGCATTCGACGGGCAGCCCCAGGTTTGTGGAGATCATTCGTCCTGTGTTCCCGGTTGCGACCAGTGTTCGAGTCCTGAAGAAATCCTGGTGCTTCCGGACGAATTCCAGCATCAGTTCTTTGCGAGCATCATGGGCAATCAGAGCAATCATCTGAGTCCTTCCAAATTGGTTAGCAGCCTGTTGTTTTGTCTCAACCCGTTGCGTCAGCGAGGGATCGTCGTAGATAACGCTGCGGATTCCTATCCCTCACTGACGTGTCGGGTTAAGAAATATCAGTCAGTCAACGGCTTGATGAAGGCAATAATGAACCGCTGAAAAACGGCTGGCTTCGGGAAAGAACTCGGCGAAAGCCGTCGCCTCGTGCAGCAGGACCGCAGGCTCGATACGATGTGTGAGCGGCTGTCGTACAATAGTGGCCGCAGGTTCGGTGAATCTTCAGTTCTCTTCAGGTGCAAGCTGACTCATGTCGACGTCCTCGTCTCTTCCGCGGCTGCTTATTGTGGACGATGAAGCGTCCATCCACCATGCATTCCAGCGAGCCTTTCGAGGACAGGATCTCGAAATCCTGACTGCAATGACCGCGGGCACTGCTGAACAAATCACCAGAGAACAGCAGCCTGATGCGATCGTCCTGGACCTTCATCTGCCTGATGCGACAGGGCTCTCCACGTTCCAAAAGCTGCGGTCCATTGACGAACGCATCCCCATTATTCTGATTACCGGCCATGGTACGACGGACCTTGCGATCGAAGCGATCAAGCAGGGGGCCTTCGAGTATCTGCTGAAGCCTCTTGAGCTTCCGCAGCTGCGCGAACTGATTGAAACGGCTCTTCAGTCCAGTCGACTGATGAGGCGTCCGGCAGCGCTGCCGGAAGAGGCTCCGGCTCAGTTGCCTGGAGATCAGCTGATCGGTTCCTGTTCGGCCATGCAGGATTTGTACAAGGGTATTGGCAGAGTTGCCGCACAGGACGTGACAGTCCTGTTGCTCGGCGAATCCGGAACCGGAAAGGAACTGGTCGCCCGGGCGATTTATCAGCACAGTCATCGCGCATCAAAACCATTTCTTGCGATCAACTGCGCTGCGATTCCGGAACAGTTGCTGGAAAGTGAGCTCTTCGGACATGAGAAGGGTGCGTTCACGGGAGCAGATCGAAAGCGCATTGGGAAATTTGAACAGTGTCATGGTGGTACCATCTTCCTGGATGAAGTTGGCGAACTGACACCGCTCACTCAGGCAAAGATTCTCCGACTCATTCAGGAACAGCAGTTCGAGCGTGTGGGAGGCAGTGAGACGATTCGAACGGACGTCCGCCTGATTGCGGCAACCAATGCTCAGCTGGAGCTGATGACGGACACGGGACGTTTTCGCAAGGACCTCTTCTTCCGCCTCAATGTGTATTCACTTCGTCTGCCTCCGCTGCGAGATCGCGGCGACGATGTCAGTTCACTCATTCAGCACTTCGTTCGGCGGTTCAGTGTGGAACTTGGAAAGACGGTTCGCGACATCGCTCCTGAGGCGATGCAGGCACTTCAGCAGTATCGATGGCCAGGCAACATTCGCGAGCTTCAGAGTGTGCTGAAACAGTCGTTGCTGCAGATGCAGGGAGCCGTTTTGCTTCCGGGGCATCTCCCTCTTCATGTTCAGAAGAACGATGACAGCGGCGCGGAGTCGGGAGGGCCGGTCTCGGAGGTTGCTCTGGACGTCTTTGTGCAGAAGGCGATCGAATCAGGAGCAGAGAACCTGTATGCGATGACGCTCGAACTGATGGAGCGTGAGCTTCTTATGAAAGTCCTGAAGCACACGGCTGGAAACCAGGTTCAAGCCGCCAGGATTCTGGGGATTACGCGTGGAAGTCTGCGGACCAAGATCCGTTCTCTGGGGATCAGCATTGGCCGGTCTGTCTGGTCGGACGATGAACAGGCTGATTGACCGTCGACCAGTCCAGATCGCATCCAGAAATCTCCATGCCTCCATTCCATGGGAAACGGTCGATGTACGCACACTGATCAACGACATCGCTGCGGCATTACATTTGCTGATTGAGGCCTGCACGAGCTGCTCCAATCAATTTGATGGTGACCGAGTCGGCGTGGTGAAGGCATGTTTCAGCCTCAGATCGAGATTGTTTCCGGGGATCGCTGTGATTCTGTCGTTGTGATCCTGCGACAGTCTTGCAAAGCGTCCGACTGGCCTGTTGTACTGGCCGCAATCCAGCAGGAGTTCCGGATTGGTAACGATGTCACCATCGATCTCAGATGTTCACCGGCCCTGGATCCAAGCATCGAACAGAAGCTGATGGCTCTGACGGCTGAGCTTGAAGGGCAGGGGAAGCGTCTGTCCGTGCTGCTGCCTGGGCGGACTGTATCACCGGTCAGTCGCGCTGCCGCCAGTCAATGATGGTTGGTGCGATGCAGTGATGCGAATGAGCGGGGCAGTGTTGCTAGTCTAGTGCTCCGTCAGAACAACGAAGAGGGGTTCCGTCACAGTAACGAAGAAAGGTTCGTCATTCCCGCGCAGGCGGGAACCCAGAACGTTGAAAACTGGGTTCCCGCCTGCGCGGGAATGACGGCTAAACCCAGCCAGTTGATGTGACCGACCTCTAATTCTGCCCCCAGAGCGCATCGGCGATCCAGTCGAGGTCTTCCATCTGAATCTGAGACGCTTCCTTCGATCGCCCGGCACCTGCAGCTGTCAGCGAATTCAGCACCAGTAGTCGAAGCACACTGGCGAGCGGACTTCGAGATCCGTTCCGGAGGGCTCGCTGAACAAGACGGTGATCCCGATTGAGGATCACTTCATTCTTTCCGGCCGGAGCCTGTCGGAAGTGAGCGTCGATCAGACGCTGGAAGCCTTGAGGAATGTCGCCTTCCTTTCGCAGTTCTTCAAACGTCTGCGCAAGTTCGTAGCGTTCATTGAGGAAGGCCACAACGGGCAGGCCATGCGGGAATGATGCCAGCAGAACCTTGGCTCCGGTTGATCGGAAGAAATCGCTCCAGGCTTCATCGGCATCTTCGACATCCGTCATGCCCATCACGGATTCGGCAAAGTTGGGTGATGACGGAGTTGCCTGTCGGAGGTCCGTCGATTGGGCTGGATCATCAGCAATCATTGATGCCAGCAGACTTTCTTCGAAGCTGCGACATGCATGCACACACGGTGTCGAGTTGTTTGCGAACACGTCATCAAGGTAGCGTTCCTGCCGACGGTCAGCGTTGTACCAGATCACGTACTCCGCATCGGACTCGTGCAGGGCATCCGCGAGGCTTCGCTGAAGGATCTCTTCGAAGAGCAGGGGACCCTGAGACGTCTTGAACCGATACACCTTGCGAAGCAGCTGTCGAAGTCGCGGCTCACTGAGCGCGGCGCCTGCCAGTGTGTAGCGATGCCAGTTGACGATTGCTTCCAGTCGCGATGGCTGTTCGTCGGCCAGTTTTTCGAAGTGGCCGTAGATGAATTCATCCAGTGACGAACGCAGCATCCGAAAACGCTCATCACGAACCAGGTCTTCGCGGCTCGCGGTTGGAGTACTGTCTTCCAGTTCCAGCACGCCTCGAAGGAACGTCGCCCATGGCGGAAGCAGGTCGCGGACTCGGCGCGAAATCACCATGCGACGCACCGTCACTGCAACCGTCGCTTCGTCAGCAAACCCAGGTGTTCGCTGAGGAGAGATGTACAGCGCTCCGGCGATCGAGACCGGCTTTTCGACTCGAATGGGAATCACATCCAGGGGTGATTCATTGAAGTAATTTGCCAGTGCCAGTTCAACAGATTCCGGATCCGGTGTCGGCTCAAACCAGGCGACGTTGATCACGTTGACTCGCGCTGCACTGCCATTCAGGTGAATCGGCAGAGTCAGGAAGTCGGCGAATTCTTTGATGGCAGATTCAAGGATGTCGACGGATTCGGCCATCACCTTGAACTGTGGTTTCAGAAAGAGTGTGACCGTCGTTCCGACTCGAGTCTGGTCGGATGACGAAAGAGTAATCTCAGTGCCGGGGCCAGCTTCCCAGCGAACACCTTCCGGACAGTCTTCTCGGCGGCTTTCCACAACCAGCCGGTCTGCCAGCATGAATGCACTGAAGAGGCCAATTCCGAACTGGCCGATCAGGTGCTGGCCGTCACCGTGCACCTGAGTCCGCTGTTCCTCGGATCCTCGCCCTTTCAGCAGGCCGGTGATGCCGATACCCAGCGTTCCCAGATATTGCTCGGCATCCTGAGGACTGAGGCCGATGCCATCGTCGCTGAACGTCACTGTTCCCTGTTCAGCATCCTGGCGAATATCAATTCGGCCCTTGAATGTCAGGTCTCGGTTTCGTCGCCGCATGATCGCGTCATGCGCGTTCTGGATCAGTTCACGGATCGGAGTATCCATGCGGCTGTACAGCGACGATCCCATGATCTCGATGACGCCTGCAATGTCTACGCGAAACGGAATCTGACGAGTCCACACTCTTCACACCTCTGATTCTGAAATGACGGATCTGATTCTGAAATGACGGGCGAACCGTCAGGGGCTGTTCCCCACTTTGGGGGGTGAGTTGTAATGGGTCACGCGCACGATGAGAAGCGGACCGATTTCCGGACCGATTCTACGGCGATCGTTCCGTGAGTGGAGCGATTTTCCAGCGTGAATGGTCTATGTTCCGTCACGACCGCGGTGTACGGCTGAAGACGATCTGCATGAAGTCAGTCAGCATAAGTCAACGGCACCGAATCGTTAGCCCGCCTGTTTTTCGAGGGCTCGCCCCTCATTTGGGATCCTGCGCATGAGCGATTTGCCTTATTCGCCACCGGAATCAGGATCGCCGTTTTCTTTTGGACGCGTTCGCTTCGCAGTGCTTGGCTGGCTGTGTGCGTTATCGGGAATTCTGTATCTCGATCGAATCTGCATCTCCGCGGCACTCGATGCCATTCAGAGAGACCTGAAGATCTCGAATACTCAGACCGGTCTTGTGCTGATGTCGTTCACACTTGCCTATGGACTGTTTGAAATCCCGACCGGGCGATGGGGAGACCTGCTTGGAGCGCGCCGCGTCCTGACCAGAATCTCGCTGTGGTGGTCCTTCTTCACTGCGCTCACTGGCGCCTGTTTCAATCTGAGCACGATCGTGGTCGTCCGCTTTCTTTTTGGAGCGGGCGAGGCCGGTGCGTTTCCGAATGCAGCGCGCGTTGTTTCACGATGGTTTCCGATTCAGGAACGCGGCAGAGTTCAGGGGATTCTGCTGGCGGCATCCCAGATCGGCGGAGCTCTGTCACCGTTTCTGGCCACGAAGCTGATCAGCCTGATTGGGTGGCGATTGACATTTGTGGTGTTTGGAAGTCTGGGGCTTTTCTGGGCCGCGGGTTTCTATCGATGGTATCGCGATGAGCCTTCGGAACATCCGTTAGTCACACCAGAAGAAGCGAACTACATCGGGCAGGGCACAAAGAAAGAGTCGGGGCATGCCGCGATTCCGTGGGATCTTGTGCTGACGAATCCCAGCATCTGGATCCTGAGTCTGATCATGATCTGCGCGTCGTTCAACAGTTACATCTACTTCTCATGGTTCCCGAAGTACCTGATCTCGGGGCGGGGAGTTTCGACGGAACAATCCGGCGTTATGGC
>JAEUII010000392.1 GCA_016795145.1 Planctomycetaceae bacterium | reverse complement strand
GTCGGGCCAATGCCTATCAGGCGTACTACGAGAGCATGCCGCTTCGACAGTCCGCGCTGCCGACCGGGCCGGACATGACCCTTTATCGCACGATCAGTTTTGGACGGCTGGCCCGATTCGAGATGCTGGATACCCGCCAGTATCGCACCGACCAGCCAAACGGTGACGGACTGAAGCCTCTTGAAGGAGCTGTTCTTGATCCCAAAGCAACGCTGCTGGGAG
Source organism: Planctomycetaceae bacterium (assembly GCA_016795145.1). GTDB lineage: Bacteria > Planctomycetota > Planctomycetia > Planctomycetales > Planctomycetaceae > SXXK01. Next base: position 77,908 of record JAEUII010000392.1, on the reverse strand, counting down.
AGACACAGGAACGCTGGCTAATGTCCGAACTGCTGCGCTCCTCCGCATCATGGAACGTACTCGCCCAGCAGATCATGATGGCACGTGTCGATCGTGAACCAGGTGAAGAAGCGAAGTACAGCATGGACCAGTGGGCAGGGTACGATGTGGCTCGCAAACGTCTGCTCAGCTTCCTTGAAACACGGCGAGTTTCGAACCCAATCGTTCTGACGGGCGACATTCACTCGAACTGGGCCAACGAATTGAAGGTGGACTTCGACAGCGATCAGTCACCTGTCGTCGCCGCGGAATTCGTCGGCACCTCGATCTCATCCGGCGGGAACGGAGTTCAGTCTCCAAAAGGTCAGGCCGAGATGCTCGCGCAGAACCCCTTCGTTAAGTTCCAGAACGCGGAACGTGGATACGTCAGCTGCACAGTGACGCCGAAGGAGTGGAAGAGCGACTATCAGGTTGTCGAATACGTCGACAAACCCGGCGCTCCTCTCATCACCCGCGCCTCTTTCACTGTCGAATCCGGCAAGCCCGGTCTTCACAAGTCCTGAACGCGCAAGCAGTGGTCAATGTCGACCAGGTGTTACGATCGGCTGCAGCAGATCTGCCGTCGCTTCCGGGACTCATTTGATCGTCTTTCGATATTCCTGATGACGCTCTTTGACCGCATTCTCCAGATCAAGCAGTGACCAAACCTTGATGCGGTTTTCCAGACCAAACGAAGACAGGTAGACCGGAGCCGATAGTTCGGACAATGTTGCTGAAAAGGCAAGTGCCGCAACCGGTCCATCGTGAGCGGCATCTCCGGAAGGTGGCCACACAACTCCAACATCGGGATAACTGCTCGTTAGGTCAAAGATCGCAATTTGCCCCGCAGAGGTGCCTTGGGCGAGCCAGCGACCGTCATCCGACAATGCTGATGGATCTGTACGAGAAGACAAGGGCACGCGCCAGAGTCCCGAGGTCTTCGACTTTCGTTCAACAACGTCTCCAATCAGACATGCTGAATCTGTCAGGATCGCAATGCGGTTTTTTGATCCTGTGAATCGCATCTGAATTCGTCGATCCGAAGTAGAGTGAGCCTGCAGGACTCCTTTCAGTGGCGTTGATGACTTCAAAGCCCAGCGACCATTTTTCTGTTCGAGTATTCTGAGCAGCAGTTCATTCTCCTTTTGAGGGTCCTCCATCAGCACTGCAAGCTGCCGATCATCCGGGGAGAATGTCAGAGCCAGAAATCCTCCGGCCGAATCCGATCGAGCCTGGAACTGATCAACGGGCACTATGGATTCGAATCCGGACAAATCATCCGGGGAGCAAACATAGAGCTTGTAGTTCTTCTGCTGCTCCTTGACGGCGAATGCCAGGATTCTTGCTTCGTGTCCGAACGCTAGTGCCGTGGTCTCCGCGTCAAAGGATTCTGGCATCGGCAGTTTCAGCGGCTCAAGCGTTTCGCGATCCACAAGCTGAAGAACTTCTCCCTGCGATGCATTCGCCGTACGGCGAGCCAATCCCGCGATGGCGAGCGATGTGCGTTCAGAGCTTTCCCCAAACACCGCATCAAACAATCGTATAGACGGAGTAGGTTCGAAGAGTTCGTACCTTACGACTTCCGGCACCGTCAGAATGCGACTCTCAGTCCCATTCAAAATCAGGCCACGCACCGGGATTGCCGTTTCAAACTGCTTCAGACTGACTCCCGACACCAGGTCCCAAACATCTATTCGTCCTGGGATTCGCTCATCATCTGAAAGAGTAACGGGCGGGTAAGTGGAAACAATCGTACTTCCATCCCGTGAAATTCTCAGACAGGGACGCGACAGCGTGGAGAAATTATCGGGTATCGCAAAGTCTGTACTGATTGTCTGAATGCTGCGGCGATCAGAGATCTGCTCGAGCCGTCGACTCAGGATGTCACGAACTTCGTTGGCCTTCGATGATCCTCGAATGCCCCGCGACGCTGTTTCAATCGCGGTATTCTGCAGCATTCGAACAAAGCTCGCCTGACTCTCAACGTAAAGCCGGACCGATTCATTTAATGTCTGTGCCGGCGGGGCTGGACCATCAGCAGGCTGCTCTTCCGAACCCTCTGGTTTCAGAAACCGAAGGTCATTCATTTTCTGATACGCAGCCGCCAGTTCTTTGTTGTCCTTCGCGCTGGCATCGACTGAAGGCAGAAGGGATAGCGTTAACCCAGCCGGCAGCGCAAACGCACCTGAGTTCTTATCTGTGGGGGTCCCGGGGCTCACTGAGTTAAGCAATTGTGATGCATGAGCCTGTTCCATCGAGACCAGAAACTGCTCAGCCCCCAGCAATGCCGAAGGATTGCGTGAAAAAGGAAGTCGAGCGCGCGATCGCTTCTCAAGCTGCGCCTGACGAACTCGATTTTGAAGTTCCAGCTGCTGAGTCAGCAGATCGTTTCCCTTTCGCGCTCTGCCTTCTGAAGCCTTGGGAACTTCGGAAAGCTCGTTGGCATCCATGGATTGAGTAATCGCTTTGAATGTGGACTGCCTCAGGTATTCGATGTCCGCCAGTGAGCTCACGGAGAGATTCGCAGCGGCATCCACGACGACAAGACGACGCTGCTCAGGAAGAATACTCGCGGCAACTGCCGCGCTGGATCGCCCCTCAAGCGTGATCACCTGCCGCGGTGGCCCCGGTACCAGGTTAAGGTACCAGACCGCAACATCTGATGGAGGATGTGCCGTCATCAAAAACTCCTGACGGCTATCCAGTTCCATGTACGATATCTGGCCAGGCTGGCTGATTTCTGATGGTGCGGCTCCAAGAGGACTTTCAGAATCAGCAAGCACCCAGCAGTGAAGGAAAGCCTGATCGGAACGTGCAATGACAACACGACCGGAATAAATGATCTGTCGAATGGGACTCCCAACTGTCAGTGTTCCAATCTCGGCCAGCTTTGCATCTCGTTTGAGGAAATGAAGCAGTCCATTTGTCCCGCCAACGATGATGACATCTCCGGAATCACTCCAGGCAACAGACAGCGCGCCACGGTCAATGGCCTGCACTTCCGCAAGTCGGCGTGACACAGTCCTTTGCAATTGGCCGGATCCTCGAGCTGCAAAGACGGTGGCATCCTCACTCACACTGACAAGGGTCCGAGCGTCAGCTTTCACGCTGGTCAATTGTCGGCCGTCGGAAACCTGCCACGTCACACACTCACCGTTCGCCAGGGCCGTTACCTTCTGGCCAGAAGTATCGAACATCAGGTGTTCCGCTTCTCTCGGAACATCGATTCGCGACTCCGCCTGGGTCATCCGATTCCAGATCACCAGTGACGATTTCTCATCGATCGTTGTGACTGCCCCGACGACATCACCATTTCGGCTGCAGGCAACCCGTGCCCCGTCAACTACGGGCCCTGGGCACTTCCATTGAACCGTGCCGTCGAACCCGACCACTGACAATTCAAGTCCCCGAAAACAAAGAAATGCGTCAGCGTTGGGCACAAGACAGTATGGTCGTTGTCCGTCAGAACTCTTCCCGATGGCATCGAGCGGCGCGGGACGGAGCGCCCTGACAGACCCATCGGCCAGGAGTCCAAGAATGTGGTCTGATTTCAGCATCACGACGTCCGCCAGGTCCGCTTCCGTCCGATAGCGATGCAAAACGGAGTCGGTCTTCAGGTCGCGAACACTGAGGGTTCGGTCGTCCGTCTGTATCATCAAATACCGTCCCGTTGACTCAGACTGTGCCCGCCGCCCTCCTTCTGCAGCGACAAACTTCCCGAGCACTTTGAGTGATGAACCGTCGGTTATCGTGGCATGAGAACCGCCTTCGAGGAATGTGAGCGTGCGACGATCCGGGGATCGCGAAGAATCGGTCACATTCTGCAATGCCGGGATGGCAGTCTCACCAGCCACCGAAATGAGCTTTCCTTCCTCGATCGCGATCAGCCGATCCTCAGCCAGACTGTACAACGCGGTTATTGCCTTTCGATCTGGCATGACAAGCACAGGAACCTCGATCATCCAGGTTCGCACGGCACCAGACCTGGAAACGGCATAAGCCTGGGATTCGCCCAGGAGCCCCGCTGCCACAATCTCATCCGGACAGATCAGACGCTGAAGACAAAACGTCTTTTCGTTACTGAACTCCGTCGACGCAATGAGTGTGTTCCCGCTGCCGTACAGAACCAGCGATGTGTCACTCCGCAACGCCCTGACATCAACAGGGAGAGTCCCGATCGCCTCGGCGACATTTTCTGACTGCCCTGTTGTGAACCGGAATCGCTGTCCTTCGGAATCAACAAACTCTGCACGAACTCCGCCGGCGTCTGCATTCAGACACACAATGGGCTTGTCATGTTTCAAGAGTTTGATCACCGAGTTGGTGACGGGATCCCACTGCTGTATTTGCCCGTTCTGGTATCCAACAACCAGGCCCTTTGGTTGAATCAACATCGCCGTGACAGGAACTACGCCTTCTGACTCAGCAAGATCGTCGAGGAGAATTGGCGGAGTCGTTTCTGATGCGTCGTCGATCAGGCGACACGCACCAACTTTTCCGGAATTGGTGCGAAAGAACAGGGAGTTTTCATCGGCTGAGAGTCGAAGATCCTGGATCGCTTCATTGTGTTCAGCAACAGGAACGGGTTCACCCTCACGGCGAATTCTAAGGACACGTCCAGCAGATGTCCCCACATACAATCGTTCCCGATCCGGCATCACGATGCTGAGGATCGTTTCATTCCTGACGTGAAACCTCTCAGTGATTGTTGCCTTGTTCAGATCGTAAATCGCAAGGGTACCGTCGTCTGTGGCAAGAACAATGAGTCCTGCTGATGTAGACTCGGACACTGCTGTCAATTTGCCGACAAGCTCCACCTTTGAAGAGCGCCCGGCGGAGACTTTCCATCGAATAATCCGTCCTGCCTCGTCTGCGGTGAAAACGAGTTGATTGCCATAGGTTTCCAGACATCGAATTTCGCTTCCCGAAGACCCGGACGCAACGACTGTAGCGCCTGAGGCAATGGACCAGCCGGACTGGCCAGCGATTGCAAGTCTTCCATCCGCAAGGAACTCTGCATGCTCAACGGTGTCTGCCGGGCTTATAGGAATCTCAAATGTTGGCTGCTGCTCCTTTTCAGACGCATCGCGCACTTTGACAGAGCCCTGGGTTTGTAATGCAATCCGTTGGAGATCCTGACTGATTGCCAGCGGTCCTTTGGTTCCCCCGTCTTCCAGGCGTACCGTCTGAGGAAGATCAGATTTCCAGCGACGAATCTGTCCGGAAACGCTGACGGCGGTGACCTCTCGCGTTTCCGCATTCAGTGTGGCATCCGCCACCGCATCGGCAAACACGGACGTTCTCTGTGGCGTCTCATCCTGCAACAAGTTGAGTTGAATCACGGCACCATCGGCCGTCCCGACGACGCCCCTGAGACCAGGTCCATAGAGTTTCAAACTCGTGACGGGGCTATCAAGATTTGTAATACGACGGACGATTTTCCTGTTCGCGACGTCCCAGACAATCAGTTCTTTGTTTGCGATACCAACGATGAAATCGTTCGCTTCCGAACAAACAAATGAGTTTGCCTGTGTGAGTGGTTCTTCGAAGGAAAGTGCTGCGGACTCGTCATCGGTGTTCCAGAGACGCAAAACGCCATCGTCACCGACCGTCGCCAGTTCACGTCGCGACGGGCTGAAGGAGAGATCGTTGGTCCCGCCCGGATGCCCATCCATCAGTGAAACTTCGGGATAGTTCCAAAGCAAATCTCTGGAGTACCGATCGAGACCTTCTACTGAACGATACTGCCAAACCTGAACCCTCCCGGATGGCAAGACCGCGGCAACTTTCTGCGTCGTGTCGTCAAAGACGATCTGCAGAATATCGGGCTCGACTGACGTCCAGGTTCCGAGCAGTTTGCGTGTGTTCGTTTCATAAGCTGCCACTTTGCCTCCTGGCGATTCGACGAACAGCAGGTCGCCGCTTTGAGCGACGTCAGCAGCGAGTGCCGGACGAATTAACGGATCGACTGTGCCTGGCGCAACTGCACCTGTGTCAGGCTTCTTCGTCATACCGCTGTCGCCCGCCGCGGCAAGCCCAAAGAGCCCGGTGGCGCCTTCTCCAGAAGATTCAGCGGGACTGGTCTTTTCAGGAGCAGCGGTTGCCGGAGATGCCTTTGTGTCATTGTTCGCGGTGGAACCTGGTGGAGTTTTGGTATCCGTCGCCGCGGGACTCTGTGTCGGTTCAGTGGTTGATGACTTAGCCGCAGCCACTGAATCGCCAGGTCCCTTCGATTCAGATGATGCCTTAGGCTGAGCCTCTTCATGCGTCGCTGGGGAGGACGTAGACGGTGAACTGGGTACTGCTTCGGGACTGGCAGCTTTGGCGACAGGTACGTTTGGCTTTGTCGGTTCAGTTTCAACAGGTTTCTTATTTGCGATGGCCGCAGGAGGCTTGCTGAAATCTTCTGAGCCGCCACCGCATCCTTCGACAAAGAAAAGCAGAATTCCGAAGTACAGAATGAATCTGGCGCGGTGTTGTCTGAGAACGACAAGTCCTTTCCCGTTATGCGAATTGGTTTTCTGAATGTCAGCCTTCACTGTTCCGAAACTCCTTCGCTCGATCGCTTTCAGACTTTTCAACATTCATTCGCCCCGCCAGCCAGACACTGACTGCAACGATCACGGCGATCACGGTGATTCCTATGACCAGAACAGCCTTCCTCCCTAACTGGAAGCCAAACAGCCGGTCACTCAGTACCAGATCTTCCGCTGACTGACTGTTGTTGCTTGCGCTGCTCGGTGAGCTTTTGTCGGATGTCTGACCGGATTCGGTGGAGCGAAGACCTGACAGCCGTTCGGTCAGCGTTTGTAGATCTGTTCCAATGGCAACCTTCAGTTGACAATGAGAACACTTGCCATTTCGCCCGGCATATTCGGGCCGCAGCCGAATCGGTTTTGAACAACCTGGACAGGGAATCAGCCCTGGTGTCTTCGAACGCGAAACTCGAGGCACAGGAATCGCGGAAGGCAGAGTGATCTGAGAACGCGTCGAACCCACTTGCGCGACCGTCGTCGAATGGCCAGGGTCCCGTATTGAATCCTGACTGGTAGCAGGACGCAGCCCCTGCACAACGGCTTCCGCAAACGCTCCACAGGATTCAAAACGATCTTCGGGGCGTTTACTAATAGAACGAGCAATCGCGAGTGCGGCTGACTGGGGCACACTCTTGCGGATTTCACTGACCAGTGGCAACAGACGTCGAGTCTGATTCACCAGGGTCGCTCCGGGAGTTTTGCCCATCATCGGAGACATACCGATCAGCATCTGATAGACCGTGAGTCCCAGTGAATACTGGTCCGAACGTCCGTCACAGCCTTTCCCAAGGACGACCTCCGGCGCGACAAAGTTCGGAGTTCCCACGACGTATCCTGCGGCTGTTTCATCAGGAGCATCCGGAGATGGTTCTCCATACATGATTTTGGTCAGACCAAAGTCACTCAGGAACGCATTGCCGGATTCATCAAAGAGAATATTGGCGGGCTTCACATCACGATGCACAACCATTCGGCCATGAGCAAAGTCCAGAGCTTTTGCGACTTCCGGCAGCCACTGTCGAATCGAATCGACGGGCACTCCCTTTGTCGGCTTCTCACCACTTTGCATTCGATCCAGTAATGTTCCACCGGACAAATACGGCATCACCACATATGGAATTTCCTGATGCACGCCGACATCCAGAATCCCGACAATATGTGGATGCTGAAGCTGGACCAGCAAACGGCTCTCACGCCGAAAACGTTCTCTGAGGTCAGGGTCCTGGAGCTTTTCCTTTCGCGGAACTTTAACCACGACTTCTGTCTCAAGCCGATAGTCGAACGCGCGATAGACAATAGCCATACTGCCCGCGCCGACTCTTGCGACAATTCTGAACCGATTGTCAGCAAGACACGCACCTATCAGATGTCCGGGATCCAGCACGCTGGCAGCCATACTCGTAAGTTCCAGTGGAGCAGAAGAGAGGCCAGAGTACACGGCGTTGTTCAGAAATCATGGAGCTGGCGTTAAGGCAGCGTGAACACAGCGTTAACTTTCACGAAAGTCCTTCGCACTTTCTTCTTACCAGAGCTTTGTGCGCAGCACTTTCAGAACGATGCTCCGATTGTTGAAGTCCAGAAAGCCTGAAACGCCAGAGTTGCTCTGCGTGGAATTCCCGGCCTCTCGGTGAGCATGCCGGAGCAATGTTGCGATGTGGGCGACGGGATACAGAATCGCGATTTCCTGAAGAGGAATGGCCGTCAGCGGAATCGTGGAACCACTTCCGGAGTCTTCAGCCGGTTCTTTGTGCTCGATGTGTCGCACAACCGTCTCTTCCAGGAAGTCGCTGAAGTCGGAAACTCTCGCTCGCCGTGCCCCTGCTTCTTCCGGACGCAGATCAACCAGCCGCATGTTCAGAAGAACGAGCGTTTCGTCCAGCTCTGAATTCACAATGCTGTTGAAGTAACCCACACACGCATAGCCGCTTTTCAGCAGACAGGCGACAGGCACATAGTCAGCCGACTGGTTCGTTGTGTGGCCGACAAGATTGAGCAGATCTTTTCGATTCATAGATGTTCCTTTGGCAGTTAATTCTCTTCTGGTGCAATCTCGCGGCTAATTTTTTTCTCGGAGACACTCAAGATCCACACACTCTTGTCCGTAAAATTCCCGATCGCCACAGACTTTTGATTCGCAGAAATGTTGACGACGTTTGCATTCGGCAAACCTGTCACCCTCGCCAGATCTTCGTCAGCGAATTCATTTGAAAGCCTTAGCACTGCGCCATCTGAGGCGACACCAAGGAATGTATCTTCATCGGGAAAGATGCCATCGATGTAATCCGCATTTCCGCGCTTTGGCATATGTTTCAATAACCGCAAAGATTTTAGGTCCAGAATGACAAGTCCCATGTCCTGGGCGCATATGGCGATGTATTTCATTTCCGAGCTGAAGACGACAGCTCTGACAAGTCCCAGTCTGTTCTGTTTGGTCATTCGAGTAATCGACACACTCGCGGATTTGCCTGACTTCAAATCGAAGAGGTTCAGATTTCCATCCGGGTCCGCCATGGCCGCCATCGCTTCATCAGGACTGACCAGACAGAGGCCTTTGAAAGGTTTGTCCAATGCAAACTGCCCGAGGTCTTTGAGCGTTTCACAGGAGATCTTCCGAAGCGTCATTCCATTGCCATTTCGCAGAAAAACGTACAGCGAATCCGACGGTGCATGGCGGATCACAGCGGCAGGCGGTGAAGGAAGTTCGATCGACTGTCCCTCCTGTCGTTCTTTCAGCTGCGCATCCGTTCTGCGAACGATTTGCTTCCCGGCCGAATACAGGATCGCTCCGGACTTGTCGAAGAAAAGACGATTCGCATCTTTTGGGGCGGCGACTCGATTCAGCAGTGTTCCATCGTCGGCTTTCCACAACTCCAGCACGCCACTGGATCGCGTCACCGCCAGCTGTGATGCATCCAGATTGAGCGCAACGCCTGCCACAGGACCAATATGGAACTCTTCAGACGCGGTTGCAGACTTGATTTTCATTAGTCCCCAACTGACTATCGTAACCAAAACCGCGGCGACAGTAGCCAGCAATACACGGCCACCACCAGGGATCGATCCTGCCAAATAGGGCGGAATGAGATACACTGCAAAGTGGATCAGCTTCTTCTTAAGTCGCTGGCGCTTCTGTACTGACGCCGGAACACCCAAATCCGTCAGCGTCTGCTCTGCGCCGCGCCGTACTAATTCGTCCTTATCGTCAAGCAGCGGCTCCACATGCCGGATCGCGTCATCCAGTTTTAGTGCTCCAATAGCCCGCACTGCCTGATAGCGGATTTCCGGCTGAGCATCTGAGAACAGCGACAGCAAGCTCGGACCCGCTGCGGACTGTCCAAGTCGACCAAGTGCAATCACAGCCTGCAACCGCACGAGTGAATGGTCTTCCAGTGCCTCCTCCAGCGCCTGAAGTGATCCCGTGTCTGCAAAGTCACCAAGTGTTTTGGCACATGCGGCTCTCACAGTCTCATCAGGATCCCGTTTCAGGAGTTCCCGAATCTGTGCCGCGACCGCCGTGTGACGGACAGCGCCAAGGTGTTCAACAGCCTGTCGTCTTACAGCACCGCTCAGATCGTCCAGCAGTCGGACAAAAGCCGGAATCGTGTCCGGGTTTTTCTGTCGTCTGAGTGCTTTGATCGCGAGATCACGAAAGGGTGACTGCCGATCCTCAGCGTACTGAATCAGCACGTTCATTCCGATACTGGCTGCGTTTCGGCTAAGACACGCCAAGAGTGCCTCCACCGTATCCGGATCACGTTCACGATCGAGAGCGGCCGCGGCAGCGTCTGCAAGGCCTTCTTCCTCAATCCGTGAAGCAACGACAGCAGCATTTCGTCGAACTGATACCTCCGGGTCACTGAACAGCTTCGCAAGCAGTTCGATGCTGCGCGGGCTGTGCATGACGTTCAAAGCAAGAACAGCCTGATTCCTGACGGCCACATCCACATCCAGCAATGCCTCATTGATGTGGCTCATGCTGCGTTTTTCTTCAGTCCGAGCCATCGCTTCAATTGTAGCCGCTCGAATTTCAGACGACTCGTGCGACACGAGACTCCGGAACAGCTCGTAGTGAGCTGATCCGGTGATTCTGGCAAGCAGACTTATCGCAAATGCCTGAAGCTCGTGGTCCGTACCGGACTGAACTCCGAGAAGGAACTGCTCCCACAGTGACTTCTGTTCCGAATCGAGTGCGTCAACCCCCGACACCACAATCGTCTTCATCCCACTGGTCACAAGACCCGCACACAGGATGACCGGGTGCAGTTCCTTCAGAGAAAGTTCCAGCAGAGATTTGAGTGCCGCTTCCGCCACCGTTCCTGATTTGTCCCCCAGCATCTTGAGCAGCTGGACTGCGGAGTCCGGATGACGAATGTGCCCGAGGGCCCTCGCGCACGCGAGGCGAATTTCTTTCACGGGTTTGTGAGTGAAGGAACTGATCGTCTCAATGACAGAAGAGTGAGCCGACCTCCCAAGCTCTTCAATTTGTTCATAGATCTTGTCGTGTTGCTTTGACGGCGTGGAGAGAAGCGTGGCGATGCGTCGTGACAACAAACGAGGCACTGCAGGAATTGGCTCCTGCTCCAGCTTCAGAATCTGTCGAAATGCCTTGTCTCGCGCATCGCGCAGTCGCTGAAGGCGACGTTCCTGTTCTTCTCTCCCGGCAGACTCCTCTGTTGTCGAGGAAACCGCCGGCGCGGGAGCGATTGGGGTTTGAGAAACCACCAGTCCCGCGGGTTCGGCTGATGGCAGCGTAATCCGATGCACTGTCTCTGAAGACACTTGTGAAGCGGGTGCCAAAGAGGGATCGATCGACTGCTGATAAGACCCCGGTGGACTAACCGGAGGCTGAAGGTATTGAGGCACTGGAATAATGGTCGGCATCATCATCGGAGGAGCGGGCCAGGATGCAGGGGCCGCGCTGAACTGTCCCGACGGCATTGGCTGACCCACCTGCGCCGCAGACATCTGCGGTCCCGGAGGTGCGTTGGTCCCCTGAGACAGTGCAGGTGTGAACTGCATCGCATCGGAATTTGCGCGATTCGGCCGGCGATCGCCGGAGGGCCCGTACGACACAGGCTGTGATATTCCGGTTCTTCCGGTCTCCACTGGTCGTTGACCTGGCCGCTCAGCTTCTCGATTCAGCCATCCTGATAATTCGGATGCCGAGGCCATCTGAGAAACACTTGACCACGAACTCCCAACCAAGTTTCTGGCGGCATATGGAAGCTCTCCAGATGCCGTGTTTACCAGATTCATTGAGGCCGTGTTTGCACTGGATGTTGAAGAAATCGGGATCGCAGAGTCGTCCTCGTGACGCCAGTTGTGTCCGCTTCCGCGAGATTGAGCAAAGCTGTTTGTGCTGATCGATTCAAAGAAGCTGAGATCCGCATAGGAGTCATCAGCAAATTGCGGCTGCGAAGGCTGTTCATCGCGCAAACCTGAGCGATGCTCTGATCGTGATCGACCGGATGCACCTGCCGGTTCCAGTGCCCGATCAAACGAAGTCGTTTGGTTCTCTTCTGCGATGGCATCCATCGTCGCAGCGGACGATTCCCGCAATTCATTCGGAGACGAAAAGTTCAGGCTGGGCTCTTCATCCTGATCGAACTCTTGAGCAATCGCTGATTCCCGGACAAACTGTTCGCGAGACTGCGGAGCATCGACGGAAGATCGTATCGTCGAAGAGTTTGTTGATGCGACTGTATTCTGATGATGACGAGGTGACTCGGGCTGTTGTTGCTCCTGCGTCGCAGGAACCAAAGAACTCTCCTTCGACGGCTCAATTCTCTGCGCAGGACTTCCGGTCAGCTCCTGACAAAGCTGGACGACTTCTGCAGAATCGGCATATCGCTGTTGCAGCACAAATACGAAACCCTGACGCTGATCTGCGTGCAGCCGCCGCAAAGCATCGCGGGCCGTGATTTTCTGCTCACGATCCGACAGGCACGACGCGACGATCGAATCCAGCGTTGCCGGGTCTCGCTGATTCAGCAATGCCTGAAGCGCCGCTGAACGGACTCGAGAAGATTTGTCCTTCAGCAAAGGAAGAAGCAGGTAGCAGGCCAGTGGATGGCGAATTCTACTGAGCGCGATCGCGGTCGCTTTGCGAACCTCTTTGAAGCGTGAAGAGGAAGAGAGCAGAAGGGTTCGAAGCACTCCAGGATCCCGAGTTTCACCGAGTGCCTGAATGAGAGCAATGCGTGCCTCGGTCACAGATTCCGGAATGGCCTCCAGACTGCGCATCACAGCGGCAGCAGTGGCCGCCGGCCTGGGAATGGAATCCGCAGAAGACTTCAGACGCTGGCGGTCTCGTTCGACGCAGACTTCCAGATTCCATTTTTGCAGAGGAATGCCGGGCTGATCTGGCGCGATCGAACCACCTGGCACTGGAACATTATGGGCTCCAAATGGACGCCCACAGTCACTGCAGAACTTGGCTGCAGCCAGATTTTCTGAACCGCATTGAGTGCAGTTCTTCAGACTGAGTGTGGATGCCATGGCAGCACTTTTCAGAATTCGGCGAGGCAGGGTCACCGAACAAATGCAAAAGCCCGGCTGCAGCGAACTGCAGCCGGACACGGAGGAACTCTTCAGCACATCGCAGGCACTTCGTTATTCGAAGTTGCCCTTGCCAGCACCTGGAACACTCAGCCAGGTTCCGCAGAACACTTCAAAGCTGCTGATTTCACATGGACCTTGTGTATAACCGTCGTCAGCGGCGGTAAACCCAGTCGCGTCAAATCCTGGATTGAAATAACCATCACCGTTGATGTCGATAAGAACCTTAACGCTACCGTCGGCCATCAGCAGATTGCACGACTTACCATGCACGGCATACCAGTCGCGAGTATCCTGCATGAAATATGTCGTGCCTGTCAAAGTGCTGCCTGCGGCAGGGTAAACACTTGGGTTGTACAGAGTCACGTCAAGATTTGCCTTGCCGGCTACACCCTTGTCGACACTGACAATCTTCCCGCCGTCAACATATGACGGACCGTCGTTGAAGGATTCACACAAACGAGCACCACCTTTAAGTTCCCCAGCCTCATCAAGACTTGCGATAGTCCCATCAAGTGCGAGAACTGCTTCCTTCGCATCCCCAAACGCTGCATCACCCAGCAGAGGGATGTTGGAACCCGGCACGTCAGATTTGCTGATCTGAGTAACTGTCAACGGACCGGTGCAGGTTGGGGTGCCAGTCGTTGGGGCAGCTTTTGTGCCTGTCCACAGGGACTTACAGCCAGCACCGACCATCGTAGCAGGATCACCCGAGCCGGAACCACCGGTAACAATATTCTGACCGCGAACCATGAACCAGCTCGATGCGTAGTTGCTATTCAGTCCCTTCTTAACCGCTTCTGCAACCAGCGTGTCGCGTGCTGCTGAAGCTGCAAGGACATCTACCCCTGTTACTGGGTCAACAATAGACGCGAAGAGCGATCCTGATCGCTGATTCAGAGGAGGAAATGAGGTAGACGACGTGATCGCTCGACCAGTCATGTCATTCAGCTTCTCATATCCCTTTGATTCATTCGATGGGCACAGCATCTTTCCTGGAAGACCGCCGTTGACATCCATTACATTGCCAACCCAGCTATAGATGAACGGGTCGCCATCTCGCATGAAGTCGTAAGCACCGGAGCAGATTCGCTTTGCCGGATCGCTATCACTCCATGAGTACAACGCAATGCCGATCTGTCGCAGGTTGTTCTTACACTGAGTGCTGCGAGCTGCCTCGCGTGCTGACTGAATCGCTGGCAGAATCAGTGCCATCAGAATCGCGATGATCGCGATCACGACCAGCAGTTCGATCAGCGTGAAGCCGCGTCGGCGAGCTTCCTGAACCAAAGAACCCTTGTACGTACTTTTCACAACATCATCCTTTCAAATCGTACTCTCAATCGCCTGACAACACGCAGCCACCACGGCTGCAAAAAATCGCATTCAACACCGTTCAACTCAGACTTCTGATGTGGCCATCTCTCCTCCGGATGGCTGTCATTCAGAACTCCCTTTGCGAGGGAAGCACTTGCTTCAATTCACCGCATCGGCCGACTGCGGTGTTCACTGTGGCTGACTCAACTCGCCACAACACTCATTCTCTGGAGGCGTGTGAAACGGTTGCGAAGTGAATATGAAATCAGGTGTCTGCAGAAAAACTTTCCGCGGCTTCTGATCAGGCATGAACGATTTGAATGCCGCAGTGTTCTTCAGAAGAAAAAACACTGGAGATCAGCGATCAGAGCTTCGATCGAACGAGTCTCGTGGAAATGAAGAACTGATGAATGTTGTGAACCCATGGTGAATCCACCGTGAAGGCAGTTGCATCAGAGACCTGTGCACGACGGACTCTTGATGTGAAAACTGCGTTCCGTTGGCGAGAGAATATCGAATGCTGATCGCGGCAGTGGCTCAATGGACCCGAAGCTTTAGTAGTAGCGGCACGGCGCGAGCCGTCCGGTGTCGAAAAAATACGCTCCAGCATTTCACCGGAAGGCCTGCGCCCTTCCGCTACAAATCTACGACAACTGCAGGGCCATTAGCCGATGGCTGCCATTCAGGTCGATTCCTTCACTCGCGCAGCCGCGTTTGTGAAGCATCCGTGAAATTCTGTTGAAGAAATCAGACTGCGGTGAGGTTCCGCGTACTCTGTGTTACCGTGCCAGAGGCACAGGCCATTTTGATGTTGTCTGAGGACATCATGAACCTACCGTATTTTTCTCGCCATCCGTCATCGCAGTGGGAACCCCTCTGGCTGTCGCAGATTCCACAGATCCCGCTTTGGATCTGGTGCCGGCCTTCAGCACTTAGCAGTGGCTTTCATGTGGTGATACCGGCTTCAATGAGCGTTGCCTTTCCTAAGCTGCTGCCTTTTTCTCTGGCCGACATTCTCGGCCATCTTGCCATTCCGCCGCAGGCGCTTAGCGCTGTGTCCTTCTACGGTCAAAACTGGTATGCCGCAGCCGAATGCCTTCCCGCGCTGGGGAACCCGCTGCCGACACCAACCGCAGAGATGAAAGCGGAAATCTCGGTGCTCATCCACGAGCCTGTTGCGTCTGCATTCCCGTATCCACTAACAGCGCCAGCGGCAGTGGATTCTCAGCCTGAATTTGAGCCCGAGGCTGAGGTTGCTGATGACCCGTTCGAAACGGATCTGGAATCCGAAACCGAGCCTTTGACTGACAGCCTGATGGTCCAGCGAATCGAAGCGGCATGGAAATCCGCACTGCAGATTGAACGCCAGCTGACGGGGCTCCGACAAAAGCTCAGCTCGATTCAGACGTCCCTCGGGAAAATGGACCGTGAACTCACGGCCGATGAGCGTGTCGCGTCAGATCGCGAAGATCGAGATGAGTGGAACGATGTCAGACGCTGGCTTCGGGACCTTCAGACAAAATGCCACAGAGAAATCAAAACATTCGACGTGGGCATGACCAGCGGCGCAGGTGTCCGCAATTCGCTCGAACAGTCGTTCATGAACCAGATTGAGCAACGAAAGGCCAACGCCGATCTCTTTGCACTTCGACGAGAATTCGAAAAGTATCGAAAAGACATGGCGTCGCTGCAGCGTTCAATGACAGTCACGCTGCAGTCCGCTTCACAGAATGGTACTCAGCGGGCACAGCGAGTGCTTGGCAAGATCGCGGGCAAGATCCGTGAAATGCGGGCACGCAACAGAGAACCCATTGCAGGAACCAATATGGACCGAACCTGCCGCCGCAAGAAGTGATGGGCAAAAAAAACACCCTGAGTTGCCTCAGGGTGTCGTAGCGATTCAACGCAATGACTACTGTCAGTGATTAGAACTCACCAACAACTTCGCCGTCTGATGGGTCACACAGACGACGGAAGATCTGTCGGTCCATGTTTTCGGACAGGAAGTGAGCTGAGCCGTCGCCGAGTACGCACTGAACACCGCCAGTGTGTGTGCTGAATGGCTCGTCGTTTGGACCACAGTTGTTGGTTGTCCATGGACATCCAGCTGGGCCACCCTTTGGAGTTGCATTGTTGTTGATGACCTTGTTTTCGCCGCTTCCCAGATTTGGTGGGCCAGAAACGCCGTTGCCTGTGTCACCGTCGGCCCAGCGATTTGGACATCGCTTGCCAGCCTGAGCACATGCGCCAACCTTATTGATCGAGAACGCAACTGGAACACCGTACTGAACGACTGATGGGTCATCGTACTTGCCAACGATGTTGCCTGGTCGGCCTGAGTCTTCAACGATACAGATCGTCGTGCTCAGACCGTCGGTCACATCACGGAACTTCGCGCTGCCTGGACCAGCGAGCATCCCGTCTTTGATTGCCAGGGAGTTCTTCAACCCTGTAATAGGATCGAGGTCAATATAGGCGATTGGCATGTAGTCGGTCTGACCATAGCCGTCACCACCGTCGACTTTGAAGAATCCGTTACTTGGGCACAGGAACGCCGGAATGCTGGTGCGAGCCAGAGAGTCATTGATGACGCCAGCATAAGAGGCTGGATTCACGTTGTATGGATACGCAAAGTTCCACTGATTATAGAGGTTTGCCTGTTCAATGAATGGCAGAACCGACGTGAAGAATGACACTGGTGCGAAGACTCGAGTGCCTGGCTTGCCAGCTGGGTAAATCGTGTATTCACCGCTGGTTGGAGCTCGTCCGTAGGTACCTTCGTAGTTGTGTACAGCCAGACCGATCTGCTTCAGATTGTTCTTACATTGTGTTCGTCGAGCAGCTTCGCGAGCCTGCTGAACCGCTGGAAGCAGCAGCGCCACGAGAATAGCAATGATCGCAATCACGACCAGCAGCTCAATCAGCGTAAATCCGCGAGGACGCCGACGTGAGTGGGAACCGAAACTAACCATAATTGACCTTTCTAAACTGGCACAAACACTGTCATTAATGCCGTAAACAGAGATTCACTTAAAAGATCGCTCAGCGTCCTGCCACGCTTTCTTCTTAGGCTATTCAACTGGCAAATTGTGAAGGAACCGTGAAGTCTGTGAGCGTTGGAGAAATTTTCGTTGATTTTCTCTATAGCAAATGAAGAGAACTTCATGAGCCCGTGATCTTGCTCATCAACGGAACAAGCTTCTCTGCAGTAGCACGCAGTTTGTCTGCATCTTTGCGAGGATCACAAGTTGCCACGTCTGCAAGCAGCTTTCCTGCTTCTTTGACGACATCATCTGCGTCACCACTCTCAAGCACTGGAGCAAGACGCGTCTTCACGGAACTCTGAAAGCCTGCCCATTCCTGCTTTTCGGGAACTCCGCCTAGCGACTGGAATTCCAGATAGCACGAAACAACTGCACCAGACGCACCAGCCAATTCACCGCCAGATCCCCCTGGCAGCGAGATCCATCCCATCAGGAATGAACCGACCAGTCCGACAGCGACAACAGCTCCGCCGACAATCCCCAGCGTGCGAGGTTCCGGCATCGTGAATGAAGGAGCCGACGACTTCTTCGAAGGCTTCCATGAGTTTCCGGAAGCAGAAGCCGAAGAAGAGTAGGACTGCGTCGCGGGACGCTGAACAGGCGACTCAACCGTTCTTGTTGACAACTGCGGACTTGTCACAGTGGTGGTAGGTGACGGCGTTTGCACTGGTGTTGCCGCTGAGGAATTCGACAATGCTCTCGGTGAGACATCGGAATTAGGGGCCGTTGGCGAAGCGGCTCCAGAGTGTTTTCTTGCTTCAAGTTCCGCAAAGATCTCCATCAACAACGGATCGTGAGGTTCCCTGCGAACTCTACGTTTTTTCCGTGGTGCAGCTGGCTTTTGTGAAGAGCCGACAACAGATCGCCTTTCGCGTCGCGATGACTCTTCGGCGGGCTTTGACCTCGCTTTGGGAACAGCAGTGGCAGCATTGCTGGAAACAATCACCTGGGTCGAAGCAGCAACTTCCTGCGACGTTCGGACGGCAGCGACATCATCTGAGGATGCCTCGTCTTCCAGCGAAAATTCATCGAGATCCGTGGCGTATTCAAGATCTGCATCTTCAAACAGACGGGCAAAGAACGCATGTTCGCCAAGCTTTACAGTGTCGCCGCAGGCCGAAGTGATTTCGTCTTCTGCACCTAGTGTCCCGGACTGGATCAGCCTGCAAAGATCTGCTTCGTTCACAGGTCCGAACGATTCCCCAAACAGCGAATAACGCCAAACGTTTGCCATCAACAAGCTCCCCCTGGGTTTCAACAGCGGAGCATGAGTCTGCTCCTGGCTGTCCATAACCAGTCTCGGAAGCAATTGTGAAGGTCGCGTTTATTTCCTGTGAAGATTCAGAGATTGCAGGAAGCCGGGCCACGAATGACCCATGCGAATTCCCAGCCCGGAAGACTTATTGTTCTCAGCTAATTGCCTGCGTGAGACATCGCGAACAGCATCTCCCGTGCAACCTGACGACACCGCTCATCGTATACGGATGACTCCGCAGGCGTGTCATCCGAGACTTTCGGATCTTCGTATCGAATCGCCAGTCGAAGGTCACAGCCGATCGCGATCGGACAATTCTGGTCGGCGTGTGAGCACGTCATGATCGCGCAATAATCGGAAGTGGGATTGGGGGATTCGTTAAACACCTTGGAATAACAAATCAATGGCGTGCTCTGGTCGGACCATGACACTGAGTATCGAGGATTCGCCTTCGCCGGATCGTCAGCAACAATGTGCAGACCGGCTCGCTTGAGCGCGGCTACTGTGCGAGGATTGCAGGCGGTGACTTCCGTGCCGCCGGAAAATGTCTGAACTCCCTCGACGCCACAGCAGGCCGCCGCGATCTGAGCCCAGACCTGTGTCAGGTGGCTACGACGCGAATTATGAGTACACACGAAGGTCAGTCGCGAAGGCTTCCCCTGCTGACGACAACGCGTAACATAATCCGACAGCTGCTGCAGTTCGGCTTTTCGCTCAACACTGATGAGTTCAAATTCCCGCAGCCGATCGGCCACGTAAGCACTGAGTTCAGGGTAAAGGTGGCTGGTTGTCATCTTCGGTTCTCACAGGTTACGGTTGGTATTGGTGTTATTCGCAGCGGCAGAATCCTGGCCGCCAAAGTTCATGAGCTTTCTCAAGGCGTCCGGGCCGACAGGAGCTTCCGATTGCCAGGCGACCATGGCAGCCCTGCGAGCATGTTCGCGGGTGACCTCGTCGACAAATCTTGTCTCATGAGCCTGCCGATGGACAAGCAGAGGATCCGAGACCGTTAGCGGAGCAAGGCACTGATTGAGGACCCAGGCGAAGGGTTCAATTTGAGCCCTTCTCAAGTCACGCTGAAGCTGAGCCGCCTCGTGAACAGGCGTCGCTTCCGGAAGGGCAACGATCATCACTCGCGTCATCTCCGGATCCCGCAGGCGCGGGAGCAACTGTTCAACTGACTCCGGCATGCCACTTGCCTGGCGAGTCACTTCGCGATGATAGGCGAGTGCAGAGTCCAGCAGCAGGACGGTATGACCTGTTGGTGCGGTGTCGAGCACAACAAAGCGCCGAGTCCCCTCGGCGACAGCTTTCGCGAACGCTCGAAAGACCGCAATCTCTTCGGTGCAGGGGGAACGAAGATCTTCTTCAAGCAGAGCGAGCCCGGCAGCGTCGAGCCCCGCTCCGGCTGTGTTGAGCACTTCCTGAGAATAGCGGGCTGTTTCCGCGACCGGATCAATGCGCGTCACCTTCAGATTGGGATGCTGATCACCTGAGACTGCGGCCGCGATATGAGCCGCGGGATCAGTGGTGGACAACAAGACGTCGAGGCCGCGATCCGCAAGTGCAACCGCGATGGCAGCGGCAATCGTTGTCTTTCCGACGCCTCCTTTGCCCATGGTCAGGATCACGCCATGGCCCGGTGCTGCAAGCTCATCCATCAGCGATGAGAGCGACGCAAGAATGGTGAGTGATGGATGATCTTTTTTCGCAGCGATGTCATGGCTCGTCGCACCAGAGTGTGTGGCTGTGGCCGTCGACACAAGCTGTCGGAGAGCGGCAGCACCCAGGAGACCACCACTTGTCATCGGAAGAATGGTTCTCGGAAGACCGCTCAACGCTGCAGGCATTTCGGCCAGTGCCTTGTCGCCTCGCCGCTGCATCGCCACTGCCACCGCATCCGTTACGTCCGTGGCTCTGAACACCGCATTCACAACAAGATGCTGATTCGAAACACCCAGTGCACGAAGTTCACCGCTGGTTCTCGCCGCTTCACGAAACGCAGTCGCCTCCGCGCGAGTGACGAGGACCAGAGTCGTTGTGTTGACATCACTCAGAGCTGCGACCGTCTGCTGGTACAGTGCCTGCTGAGTCTGAAGGCCGGCCAGAGGGCCAAGACAGGAAGTGCCGGTGGAGTTCTTCTCCAGAAACCCGACCCATGCAGACGGCAGTGTCAGCAATCGAAGAGTATGCCCGGTCGGAGCCGTGTCGAAAATGACGTGATCAAACTGGTTCGTTGCAGAGACATCTCCGAGCAACCTGGAGAACTCATCGAACGCCGCAATCTCCAGCGTGCACGATCCGGAGAACTGTTCTTCCATGCTCGCGATGGCCGCGGCGGGCAACAAGGCCCGATAAGGTCCAACCATCTTTTCCCGATAGTCCGCCGCAGCCTGCTCCGGGTCCAGGTTCAGGGCGAAGAGATTGGGAATCGAAGGAATCGGCGTCGGCTGACGAAGGAGCGAAGTCCCAAGCACCTCATCCAAATTCGATGCCGGATCTGTCGAAACCAGAAGGACGTGCTTTCCCTGGTCTGCAAGTTTCACAGCAATCGCACAGGCAACAGACGTCTTGCCGACGCCGCCTTTTCCGGTGAAAAACAGATTGCGAGTCGGATGTGTCAGGAAATCCATGATTAACCTCGGTTCATGATGCTGCGTGCCAGATCGTTCGCATTCGTTGTGACCCCTGCAGTACCATCGTTAGCAACTTACGGGCAAAGTCTGCCATGCTATCCCGTCATTCCCGCGCAGGCGGGAACCCAGTATTCCTGAGTCTCACCGATCATGGATTCCCGCCTGCGAGGGAATAACGATGGCTTTTTCAACAGGCCTTTAGCAGCAGCCCGATGATTCACTGCAGCACCCCTGATCCATCACAGGCAATGAGAGCAGTGACTTCGCCGGCGAAGCAACGGCAGCGGGAACTGTGTTTCCCGCAACGCCCGTCCATTGCTGCAATAACTCCAGCGATGGATACAGCCCACGGCTCACGACGCGTCCGTTGACGACGGTGACCGGCAGAACGTCAACTCCGGCCGAAGCCATCAGCGTCTGGATCTCCGCGTTTTCAACGAAGGCCTGTGGCTGCTGGGCAAGATTGTAACGGTCAACGATAACGCCAGCCTTTCGCAGCACGTCAAGGTCCGCAGCAAACCGAGGCAGTACAGGATCAACACTCGGCCCGCAAATGCCAGTCGAACAACACATCGGACGGTCATAGATCTGTAGAGTGGTGGTCATGGATAATTCCTGTCAGATTGGTATGGGTTTCGGGTGTCTTCGAAAGGTCGCTGATTGCCGCTCGATCGTTCATCGTCGAAAGGCGATTACAAATTCGCGAGTTCTGGGTGGGTTCGTGATTTCAAAAGGGAGGATCCCGCAGCATGCACTAAAGCGAAGCGACCAGCGACTTCAGCATGGCGAGTTTTTCCGGATTGATGCAGTAGCAGACTTTGGGACCATCAACTTCTCCCTGCACCAGACCCGATTCTTTCAGGATCTTCAGGTGCTGGGAGACCGTCGACTGAGCCAGCGGCATCTCATCAACGATCTCGCCGCAGACACACGTGTCGCGCGAAATCAGCAGTCGAACAATTCGCACCCGCGCCGGGTGAGCCAGTGCCCAGGCCAGCGAAGCAAATTGCTCGGCCGATTGATCCGATGGCAACACGCACGGCGACGCGTCATCGCAGCACTTTGCGCTGGCTGAACGACGTTTGGCCATAGCTGTAATCTCCTGCGAACTGACCTTAACGGAACAGGCCAAAACGCCTCTTATCGTTGATGAACGATAATATCGTCGATCAACGATAAAGGACAACAGAGATCTTGCGGATTTCTCAGAAGCTGCAGAACGAACGACCGGACGGTGCTACATCGCCGAACAGCCTGGCTTCCTCTTCACCAACATTCAGACGTGAGCGCTTTACTACGGCGCCGCTGCAAGACGAGAAGCGAGCCATTCAGCTCGGGCTCGTTCCGGATTAGCGTCGTTCACAGCTTCCTGAGCGACCTTCACAGCGGTTGCTTTATCGCCCAGCTCAACGAGCGCTTCGCATTCATTCAGCATCGAAGGATACGTCATCTTTTCATTCGGATACTGCCGACGATAGTTTCGCAGCGTCGCGATCGCCGTTCCGATATCCCGACGAGAAATCTGGCTGAGCGCCGTCCAGTAGAGCGTGTCACTGACAGCGCTCTTCTGAACATCCAGGATGCTCTTGGGCAGCGCGAACGGAATCACGGCCGCACGCTTCTGATCCAGAGGAATATCGAGTTCAACTTTCTCCTGCAGGCAGGCAATACGAATCTGCTGCAGGTCCTGAATCACGCCCAGTTCGAAGTCACCGGAAATTTGCGAGACACGGGCCTTCAACAAGCGTCGTGATGGCCGACCAAAGAGCGAGTCAGCTCGTTCGAGCACTTTCTCGAGTGCCTCGGAACGCAGAGCGAGCTTCTCCTCATCGGACATCTTTGATTCGTCAACGTTAGGATCTGTGATCAGCTTTTCGATCTCCAGAGATTCACGTTCGAACGGGCTGTCGAACGGACGCATCAGCATTGTGTATTCCTGCTTTTGCTGTTCTGTCAGCGTCGCCGCCGCAGAAACTCGCTGTTCCGGAACTTCCCACAGCTTCAGCTTCTCAGCCGGCCAGACGTTTCCCGTGACTTCAGACACACGATCTTTCAATGGTCGAATCTCACTGGTGCCTCCTGCCAGCTCTTCGTAAAGCACAACCGTGTCAGCCGCGCTCATTCGATTTTGCAGCACCAGCATTCGAGGAGCCGCGGCAGACGGATGACACACCGCAAGAATCTCACCATTCTTCCATCGATCATGACCCGCCAGGATTTCGTGCGTTGCCGGGTCAGTCACAAGAGCCGATGGATCCTCCGCCTTTGGTACCGCAGTTCCTCGGAGTGGATCAAACAGTAGACAGGTCTTGTCGACGAACACACCAACCAGCAGATCTGCGGAATCCGGAATGGAGCCCGCACCGGTTGACGGAGAAGCTGCCTTCAACAGAACCATATCCAGCTGTCGCTGACGAAGAGCTTCAGCAAAGGCCCAGATGCGATCATCCACCGTGCCTCGACCGGTCATCATGACTTCATAGAGCCCCGAAGGGACTCGTGATTCGGAAGCCGGGATCAGGGAGATATTTCGAATCAGGTGCTGAAACAACCCGACGACTCGCGCCTTGTCCGTCGCACTACCATTGGCCGCCGCATCCGCCTGCTTCCAGACAGATTCGGTGAGTCCCTTCAGGATCATTGCATCGCGAACATACAGAATGTCGTTTTCAGAGAAGCGAATGGTCGACGCCGTGCGTTTGTTCGCGTCAGAGAGATAGGCAAGATTGGCATCGCTGATCTTCAGAGCCCGCACGTCGGTTTCGCCGCACGCCGCCATCCACGCATTCATTGCATTGACGACTGGTTCACGGCGTGACTGAGTGGCAAGTGATTCCGGAGCCACTCGCTTCACAGCAGTCGCCAGTCGTGACTGACATTCGTCTTCCGCGGAAGCCGTCGTGTCGGCTGTGCTTTTCGCTGCGGGTTTTTCCGTCTGTGACGTGCAGCCAGCCATCAGGCCCAAGACTGGAAACAGCACAGCAAGCACAGGGATTCGGTTCAAAGACCAGGGAATCACAGAAGACCTCTCGATTACACAGGGATTCGTCAGCATCAACGCACCGAGCCGCAGCCAAACAGCCAGCCCAGCCCGGAATCCACATATGGTGCTCAACCTTGTACGGCTTTTCAGCACCAAACCGGGGGCGATTTTCGAAAACTCACACCACAGAAGCCAACGAACCGCATCCGTGGCAGAATGCGAAAGAATGGTATGTTGCGGCCGAAAAAAGCCGCACTGAACAGCGAATCGGCAGCGATTCCAGTGGCAAATCCAGAATTCGTCGGGCTTGCCCGTAAGCAGAATTGACAATCCGGGAGTGCCTGAGCGCGATCTAGGAAAAGACCGTATAGGCCGCCCATGCAGTCGGGCCGGCCGGGGTCGGGGAGTCAACTCATTCAGCTCGTTTCCGCGCGAGGGTACGACGGGATCAAGACACAAAATCAACCCAGCTTATTGCCCGATGGGCCTCAAACTGCACAGAATTACCGCTGAGGCAGCAATCATTGTCCATTGTGGCGCACTTCTGTATGGTGGCAATGGAAGACGTCCCAGGTCAACCCATCGACGTCTGGGCTGATGGAGAAGAGCAATGAGTAGCCCCAGCGGACAGGTTGGACAGGTTCGAGGCGAAGTTTCCGGATTAAGAGCCACAAGACTTTCCGCCAGGTGTAATGGAGGCCGCGACGGAGAGGCACTAACGATAGACCTCGCTATTCGGTCATTTGCACTTCCGGCGGATGAATTGAGGGCCAGCCGATGACAGAACCATCGGAACCGTACACCAAAGTTTTGATTTCTCACGAAGACACCTATCGCAAGTCTTCGTTCTACGAACAACTTGTCGAGCATGTCTTCATTTCCGAAGTCCTCCAGGAAGTCTGGTTCCGTTTCGGGCAGACGGTCGAAGTGCTCCGGTCTGAAGTGGACGCATCGGGCTATGATGTAGTGCTTGAATGCAATGGAATCCTGAGACATGTCCAGTTGAAAACATCCGCAGCAGGAGCGAGAACGGCGGGGCATAAAATCAATGTGGCACTGGCAACAAAGCCCAGCGGATGCGTCGTCTGGATTCAGCGACACGAAGAGAACCATCGAATGACGCTGAGCTACTTGTTCTTCGGAGCCGACGCCGGGCAACCGTTGTTATTGCCAGACGACCTCAAAGTGGGCAAGCACACCAAGGGGAACAAAGACGGCGTGAAGGCAGTACGACCGTTGATCAGAGTTGTTCCAAAGACTCGCTTTCACCGCGTCAATACAACCACTGAACTGGTCGCCAGGCTCTTCAATCTAAAGACCAACACCGAGAAGATCACGCCATGACTCCCGCAGAACTTCAATCGAAACTGGATGAACTGAAATCACTGCCTGGCGAAACGGAATGGGTCGAGTTCAAACTCAACGATCACGGCTCCGAAAAATATCCAGAGATTGGTGAGTACCTTTCAGCAATTGCCAACTCCCTGGCGTTGCTTCGCAAGGACCGGGGCTACATCGCCTGGGGGATCGACGATAGAACTCATGAATTGCGGGGCACGGATTTCAGGCCTCGCCTTGCCAAACACGGCAATGAAGAACTTGAGCACTGGCTGACTCGTTCACTCGATCCGCAAATCTCGTTCAAGATCCATGAAGCTGATCTGAATGGCCAGCATTTTGTGCTGTTCGAAGTTGGACCAGCCACGCACTCGCCGATTCGATTCTACGGCACCGAGTACATCCGGGTGGGCAGCCTGAAGAAGAAGTTGGCCGACTATGCAGAAAAGGAAAGAGAACTCTGGAAGGTGTTGAGTCAGCAAGGCACTGACTGGTCGGCTGTGATCTGCGATGGAGCGACGCTCAGGGACCTTGACCCAGCGGCGATTGCCTTTGCTCGGCAGGAATTCAAGAAGAAGAATCCGAATCTGGCCGCTGAAGTCGATACATGGGGCGATGAAACGTTTCTGAACAAAACCAAAGTCAGTATCGACGGTAAGCTCACTCGCACGGCTATCATCCTGCTGGGCAGGCCGGAGTCGGATCATTACCTGTCACCAGCCATTGCACGCATCACATGGATTCTGAAAGGCGAAGATGGCATCGAAAAAGACTATCAGCACTTTGGAACTCCGCTGATTCTGGCTGTGAACGAAGTCTTCGCAAAGATCCGAAATCTGACTTACCGTTACATGCCCCGGGCCAGTTTGTTCCCGGTCGAAGTGACTCAGTACGACTCCTGGGTCGTTCGAGAAACCATTCACAATTGTATTGCTCATCAGGACTACACGCGGTCTGGCCGAATCAATGTGATCGAGGAGCCAGAACGGTTGCTGTTCACAAACCTCGGCGAGTTTCTTCCCGGCACCGTGGAGGAGGTGATTCGTCGAGACCAGCCGACCGAGCATTATCGCAATGCGTGCCTCGCAGCTGCTATGGTGAACTTTGGCATGATCGACACTGTTGGCAGTGGTATCCGTCGCATGTTTACGACGCAGCGTCAGCGAAATTTCCCAATGCCGGACTACGAACTGCACGAACCCGGTCGTGTCAGGGTTCGGCTGATTGGAAAGGTGATCGACGAAAAATACACGTGGATGCTGGCGGATAGAACGGATCTAGATTTGATGGATGTCATTGCCCTGGACAAAGTGCAGAAGGGCAAGCCGCTGTCAGATGATGAGTTTCGCAGCCTTAAGTCACAAAAACTGGTCGAGGGCAGACGACCAAGTCTTTTTGTGTCAGCGGAGGTCGCTGCTGCGACGGATACGATGGTCGACTATCTGAAGAAACGAGGGATCGACAAAGAGTATGGCAAGAAGATGGTGATTGACCTGCTGACAAAGCAGGGGAATGTGAGTCGCCTGGATGTAGACAAACTATTGCGTGACAAGATTTCCGATGCACTGTCAGAGGATCAAAAATCCAATTTCATTACGAATCTGATGCAGGAGATGCGTCGATTGGGATTGATCCAGCCTGTTGATAACAAACGCGGTAGAGGTGCCATGTGGGAATTGTCTAAACCAGCATCGGAAGATTCCGTCTAGACCATCTTTTAGACAATTTCCGGAAGACGAATCTTCCGTAAACCCATGCCATGAAAAGACTTGTAATTGTATAGAACCGACAGAAAAGTCCGACCTTGGTCACTGTTCTAAACAACCGCAGCACGATTTGAACGGGAAGGAACGCTAATAGAGCCAGAGGTGCCGTCGGAATTCCGCCCCGAGTGACGTACCGTACCCGTCCATCGACCGAACTGGTGTCGTCAGGTTGCAGAGCACCAACGAAAAACGGGTCGAAATTCCATCGAATTCCGACCCGTTCGTATCAGTTCGTGATCATTCAAGTACCGGAGGTGGGACTCGAACCCACACAAGGTTTTACCCTTATCGGATTTTGAATCCGACGCGTCTGCCATTTCGCCACTCCGGCTTGTGGTGGCTTTGACGGGGGTGCCGTCAAGGGTTGGAAGCATACCGCTCAAAGGGGGCTTCGCAAGTTGATGACACGGGATTTCGAGGTTTGGTGATGCCTTTTTGAGGTTTTGTCCGTTACAGCCGGACAGGGGATTTTGGCGAGTTTTCCGGGGCCTTAATGCTCAACAGTTCTCGCTTGCGTGCCTTCCCGGGAGTTTAGTGGAGACCGACTGGCGAACCCGATAAGATTCGCGGTTTCCAGGCGAACACAGGAAATTCTGTGGTGTCGCTGGCTTTGCCGTGCACATCGGCGACGATCGAGACGTTCCTGCTGTATCAGGTGTATCAGACATCGACAGGCACAGCCTCGTTCCGGACGAGTTCGTGATTTTCGCACGTCCCGTTCACCGCTGTGCTCGTTGGCTGTTCCCTCCTCCAAGTGCTCATTGAAGTGAGTCCCATGTCGCGTCTCGTCTATGTCGCCGGAAAACTCGTTCCTGCCGAGCAGGCGTCCGTCAGCGTTTTTGATCACGGTCTGCTTTATGGTGACGGTGTCTTCGAAGGTATTCGCGTCTACGGCGGTCGAGTCTTCCTGTTGCAGGAACACATTGATCGCCTTTACGAAAGCGCTCTCGCCATTCGCCTTGTGATCCCCATTTCCAACCCGGAAATGGTGAAGGCCGTGGAAGACACTGTGAAGGCCAACAACATCATCGACGGCTACGTTCGCCTCGTGGTGACTCGTGGCGCAGGAGCGCTGGGACTGGACATTCGAAGGACGTCGAATCCTCAGGTGATCGTTATCGCCGATACGATCACGATGTATCCGGAAGAAATGTACCGCACGGGCATGAAGCTGGTGACGGCAGCCACCATCAAGAATCATCCGGGTGCTTTGAGCCCTCGAGTCAAGTCGCTGAACTACCTGAACAACATCATGGCGAAGATCGAAGGCACCGATGCGGGCACGGTCGAAGCTCTGATGCTGAATCATAATGGTGAAGTCGCAGAATGCACGGGCGACAATATTTTCATCATCAAGCGAGGCGTCCTGAAGACTCCTCCGCCTGAAGCCGGCCTTCTGGAAGGCATCACTCGCAACGCCGTCATGCGACTGGCGCGAGGAGCCGGAATCCCTGTCGAAGAATGCGTGATGACTCGTCACGACATCTTCACAGCCGATGAGTGTTTCCTGACGGGAACGGCCGCGGAAGTGATTGCTGTGACCAGTCTGGATGGTCGTCAGATCGGCACTGGAAAGCCAGGGCCGATTACCGAGAAGCTGCTGGATCTGTTCCGCAAGCTGACTCGCGGTGAGTAGTACAGTTTGAGGGGCGAACGTGTGACGCGTTCGCCCGTTTTCATTGTTCGTGGCACCTACTGAAAACGTTCGGCTGGACTCATGCGAAAGTCTCGAGACCTCTTTGACGACACAACGATGACCTTCGGGGAACACCTGGAAGTTCTTCGAGTTCACGTGTTCCGCGCATTGCTGGGTGTGATCCTGGCGGTTTCAGTCTGTTTGTTTTTCGGTGACCGGATTTTCCTCTGGCTTCGTCACCCGGTTGAGAAGGCTCTTCGAGATCGCGGCATCGAAAACGTGACGATGGATGCTCCAAAGCAGAGCTTCTATGAATGGGCCGCCGGATTCTTCACGTCCAAAGAAACACCTCAGCCGACGGAAGAAGAAAAGAAGAAGGCCGAAGAGAAGCTGAAGAATGATCAGCTGAAAGTTCGAATCAGCCGAACCGAACTGGAGAAGGCTCTGGGACAGCCGCCTTCACCGCCACCTGTGACTGACACTCAGGATCCTGCGAAGCCAGCCTACGTGGAGATTATTCTGACAGCACCGGAATTTGCTCAGCTTCAGCGTGTGATCGAGGATACATCGCGCATCACGACGTTCAAGGTTGAAGAAGGCTTCATGGCCTATATGAAAGTGTGTTTCTTCTCTGGCCTGCTGCTGTCGTCACCATGGATCTTCTATCAGCTGTGGCTGTTTGTTTCCGCAGGCTTGTATCCTCACGAACGCAAGTACGTGCACGTCTATCTTCCGATGAGCGTTGTGCTGTTTCTGGCCGGAGCGGCCGCCGGTTACTTCTATGCGTTCCCGCTGATGCTGGACTTCCTGATCGGCTTCAATGCCTGGCTGGGAATCACGGTGCAGCCGCGTCTGTCGGAATACATCAGCATGGCGATGCTGATGCCAATCCTGTTCGGTGTCAGCTTCCAGCTGCCTCTGGTGATGGTGTTCCTGGAACGAATCGGCATCTGCACGGTCAACACCTACAAAGACAACTGGCGCATCGCCGTGCTGATTATTTCCATCGCATCCATGGTTCTGACGACTTCACCGGACCCGTGGAGCATGCTGTTGATGATGTTCCCTCTGCTGCTGCTGTACGTGCTTGGCATTTACCTGTGCCAGTTTCGAATTGGCAGCCCGCCAAAGCCCATTCGATAGAGTAGAGCGATTGTCCTCAATCGCTTCGTGTTTGCCTGTAACCACAAACGGCTGTTGAAGCGGAGGCAGAGGCGGCGCCCTCCCCCGAACTTGCTGGCGCTCGTTCGACCCCTAAACGAGTTTGGGCGGGGATGTACTGCCGAATCAGCCTGCGCTGAAACCTTCTCGCCTTCACTTCGGCTTCCGACCGCTGCGCGTCACAGGCTTCACCTGTGCTACCCAGCGAATGCGTGCGATCGATAGGCCTCAGACTGAAGACAATCAGCCGGGCAGGATGGCGTTGTGATAAACTTCCTGCACGTCGTCGCAGTCGTTCAGCAGGTTGATGAACTTCTCGAACATTGCCGCGTCTTCGGCGTTGAGTTCTTTTTGCATCTGAGGAATGAAGGTGATTTCGGAGGTTTCCAGTTCGACTTTTGGAAACGCTTCCAGCAGGGCCGTCTTGGCTTTGTAGAACTCGCTGGCCGGAGCAAACAAATTCACATGGCCGTCTTTCACTTCCACGTCTTCGACATCCACATCCGCGTTCAGCATGGCTTCCAGAACCGCGTCGCCGTTGTCACCTTTGAATGACAGCACAGCGACATGGTCAAACATGCGAGCGACCGAGCCGGATGGATCCATCTTGGCTCCGCAGCGAGTAAACGCACTGCGTACATCGGTAATCGTGCGGTTGTTGTTGTCGGTCAGGCAGTCGACCAGCAGCATGCATCCACCCGGCCCAAAACCTTCGTAACGCAAGGATGCAAATTCTTCGCCACCAAGGCCCTTGGCCTTTTCGATCGCTTTGTCGATCACGTGTGCCGGAACCTGCTCCTTCTTGGCTCGTTCAATCAGGTTGCGGAGAGCAGGGTTGTTTTCGGGATCCGGAACACCATTCTTCGCCACCACGTACAACTGCTTACCATACTTGGAATACAGCTTGGACTTCTGTGCGGCGGTCTTGAAGATGGAGGCTTTGCGGTTTTCGAAACTTCTGCCCATGGAAACTCTGCCTGAGGTGTACGACTGTCAAACGACCTTCGAATGTTGCATCAACAACGACTGGGCGAACATTCTAGCAGGGATCCCGCATCGTGAAATAGAGGCACCCTTCCGTGCCAAAAAACGAAGCGGGACACTCCAAAGTCGCGGTTCGCTCCGCCGAACCTGGCGCTGCTCTTCCGCATACGATTTCGGTTCCTGGGCTGGGGTCGGTCCACATTCCTGCAGCCGTCTTGCATTCCGCAGATGCAGAAACGGGAAGTCAGCAAACGACTGAGGACAGTCGCTCTACACTGTCGCCCCAAGGCAGATTTTGGACAGACAGGCTCCAAATCTGGCTTCATTTGCCGGAGTTTCCTCGCGCCAGATTTTTGGGTTTCAGAGGCGACAGTGCCAGGGAAGAATGGGGCTTGAGATTCAAAATCCACGCCCATTACAGTTTTGCCTGAAGGACTCCATGGACTGATGATGAAACGATGGATCGCAAAAATGGCTCGAATGGAATCTTCGAAGAACGCTGGCACCAGGCCTCTCGTCACGATTTGTGCAATCGTGATTTGCCTCTGTACCGCCACCTTCCTCATGATCGCTGGTTGTCAGAATGTCCCGATGACGGGGCGTAGCCAGCTCGTGATCACGTCGGAGACCAAAGAAAATGAAATGGGACTGACGGCGTATCAGGAAGTCCTGAAGACCGAGAAGGTGACGCAGAACGAGAAGTGGGCGGAAGTTGTCCGTCGCGTCGGTGATCGCATTGCCAAGGTTGCCAACCGACCAGACTTCAAGTGGGAATTCAACGTCATCGAATCTGACACACAGAATGCGTTCTGTCTGCCTGGTGGAAAAGTTGCTGTCTATACCGGCATCCTTCCGGTCTGTGAAAGTGAAGCGGGGCTCGCGGTCGTCATGTCGCACGAAGTCGCTCACGCGATTGCTCGACACGGCGGCGAACGCATGACGTACCAGACCGCACAGAACCTTGGCAAATCTGCCGTTGGCTATGTGATGCAGAATCAGGAAGAACAAAAGCAGAAGATCGTCCTGACGGCCTACGGTGCCGCATCAGACTACGGTGTCATTCTTCCTTACAGTCGAAAGCACGAACTGGAAGCTGATGAGATCGGAATCATGCTGATGGCCAAAGCCGGCTTCGATCCTTCCGCAGCTCCAGGCTTCTGGGAACGATTTGCCAGCGCGAAGAAGGGCGAAGCGCCGATGGAGTTCATGTCGACTCATCCATCCGATGCCCACCGTGCTTCAGCACTACGTGAACTGCTTCCAAAGGCAATGGCCGAGTACGAAGCCGCTCCGGAAAAGCTCGGGCTTGGTGCCGAGATCCCAAAGTAGTGATCGCAATCTGCGATTCAACCAAAGTGTAAAACGGCTGTCCTCAGCCGTTCCCACATCAGGGTCTCACCAACTACTTGCTTTCCTTTTCACCCTTTGCTTCCGGCATCAGCGGGCGAATGCGAGCATTCCGAATGCGGCCTGTCGTTGCATAGGTGCAGAATCCGAACGGCTTGGAACGTTCCACTTCGAAGCGGACGCCAATCTTTCGGTCGGTCGTGTCGACGTCAACAATCTGCTTGTCATCAATCCATGCGTTGATGTGGTTGTCCGTCACAACAAGACGGAACTTGTACCACTTGCCCTTTTCAAACTGCTGATAGCTGGTCGTTTCGTTTTCCGATGCATCCATGCCGTCAAGGCTTGAGATACCACACACGCCACCGCCCCAGCCTCCGCAGATCAGCGAGCAATGATTGTCGCCGATTGGGAACGTCAGTCCGGCGAAGAAGTCGCTGCCAGCTTCTCGCATGGCTTCGTACTGCACTTCGTAGTTGGACTTTGGCAGTTTCTTTTCCGTATGAATGCCGGACAGGTCTGAGCCCTGGCTAATGATCACTTCACCATCCTCAACCAGCACATCACCTTCGCCGCCGTAGTTGGTGACCTTCCAGCCTTCCAGATCCTTGCCATTAAACAAAGGCTGCCAGCCGTCCTTGTCGGCGGTCGCTGCTTTGTCGTCCGGTGTCTTCTTTTCGTCGCTCGCCTTTGCAGGAACAGATTTGGCTGGATCAGCTTTGGCCGCGGATTTTTCATCAACTCCCGCGCGAGCGGTGGCCAAAACCGGAAGTGCGATGAGAAGAACGCAAAACGAAAAAACTCGAATCATGGAATAGGTCCTTGTCAGGGGGCCGACCCTTCTCTGCCTGCGGCAAATACATCTTCGATGGAAGGAAGCCTTTTGAGCCTTTCTCCGGCACCAGGCACGCAGATCGACCGGTGACATTCTGATCCGGATATTCAGAGATTTCCATTCTGTGCAGTTCGCCAGAGACCGCGTGGAGCCAACTATTCAAGATTTTCCCCGATCCCTATACTCGCCAACTTGTCTGTAGAGATATCCCGGTGACGATGGAAAGCCCGGAAAACACTGAACGCAGCCCCACTGGATAGTCACGATCATGTCGGAAGAAATGAAACTCAGCAAAGTTGAATTGCTCAAAGAAGCGTCCCACCAGCTGCGAGGAACGCTGGCGGAAGAGTTGCAGAATGACAAACCCGAATTTTCCGACGACGCGGCTACTCTGCTGAAGCATCATGGTTCCTATCTTCAGGACGACCGCGATGCCCGCAAGGCCAAGGGTGAAGACGGTAAGGCCAAAGGCAAGCAGTACAGCTGCATGGTCCGGACTCGAATTCCTGGAGGCAAGCTGACGGCCGATCAGATGCTGGCCGAACTGGATCTGTGTGAGAAACTGGCAAACGGAACTTTGCGAATCACCAGCCGCCAGGGACTGCAGCTTCATGGTGTTTTGAAGAGCGATCTTCGTGAGAGCATCCGTGAGATCAACCGGATCAAGCTGACGACCTTCGCAGCATGCGGCGACGTCAATCGAAACGTGATGGCCTGCCCGGCTCCCTATCGCAACAACTCCGTCTACGACGAAATTCAGGCGCTGTCGCTGCAGATGGCAGAACACTTCAAGCCAAAGACCACAGCGTACTTTGACATCTGGCTGAAGGATGATGACGGAACCGAAACCGAAGTCACGGACTTCAAGCCGATGGACGAACCGATCTACGGAACTCGCTACCTGCCTCGAAAATTCAAGATGGCGATTGGCCTTCCCGAAGACAACTGCGTCGATCTCTACACGCAGGACCTTGGCCTGCTGGCCATCGTCGAAGGTGGTCGAATCATCGGCTACAACGTCCTGGCCGGCGGCGGCATGGGACGTACTCCGTCTGCCGAAAAGACGTTTCCTGCCCTCGCAAAGCGGTTGACGTTCGTCACGCCTGCTGAAGTCATTGAAGTCTGTGAAGCGGTTGTGAAGGTTCAGCGAGACTTCGGAAATCGTGAAGACCGCAAGCGCGCTCGACTGAAGTATCTGATCGCTGACTGGGGCCTTCCAAAGTTCAAAGCGAAGGTCGAAGAATACGTTGGGCGTCCACTGCCGGATCCTCATCCTGCCGACGTCACCGGCGTGGACGATCACATCGGCTGGCAGGAACAGGGCGATGGAAAACTGTTCCTTGGCATCAACATCGAAAACGGTCGCATCAAAGATGAAGGCAGCCTGCGAATCAAAGCCGGTCTGCGAGCCATTCTGCGCAAGTTTGGAATGGAAGTACGGCTTACCGCACTTCAGAGCATCATCCTGTGCGATATTGATCCAAAGGACAAGGCCGAGATCAATCGCATCATGGCGGAGCATGGCATCAAAGGCGAAAACGAGCTGTCACTTCTGCGACGCTACGCCATTGCCTGCCCGGCATTTCCCACCTGCGGATTGTCGATCACAGAAAGCGAACGAGCACTTCCAGGGGTCATCGACGAACTGGAAGTGGAAATCGCAAAGCTTGGCCTTCAGTCGGACAAGATCGCCGTGCACATGACCGGCTGCCCGAACGGCTGTGCTCGCCCTTACACTCCGGACATTGGACTGGTTGGAAAAGCGGCTGGAAAATACACCGTGTTCGTCGGCGGGAATCCGGAAGGAACTCGACTGGGATTCATCTACCGTGACATGGTGCCACTGAACGAGATCGTACCGACGCTGGCTCCTTTGCTCGTGCAATACAAGTCCGGCCGAAAGGGCTCCGAGTCCTTCGGAGACTTCTGCGCACGAACACAGGTGGCCGCAGGTGGCGAAGCCTCCTGATCTGGTGCGTGGTTAAGACGAACAGTTCGGGTTGAACGTCGAGGATCCTGCATTGGACGTAGTGGATCTTGCTAAAGATCCCTGAATCTCAGCAGTCTTCGCATCGTCCACACTCCAAAATTCAAAGCATGATGAAGCACCAGCCGTCTGTTGATTCATCCCAACCCGCAGCGTCAGCGAGGGATCTTCCTGGATCACTTTGTGGCCTTTTATCCCTCACTGACGTGTCGGGTTACGAAGTGTCACTTCTTTCCATACTTGTTCCACAAGTAGCGGAAGGGCGCAAGCCCTCCGGTTGTTGTCTGTTGTCGCCGGAAGGCGCGCGCCTTGCCGCAATCTTCAACGGGATCGAATGCGAGCATGATTGAGCCTCCGCTGTCGCAATGGCCATCTGAACCGTGGCAGCCGGCCTCGGAGACTCTGGCATCGCTTCGACAGCGGGCTCAGGATCGCCTGATCACCGAATCGCGACGCTGGCTCGCTGCTCTGTATCAATCCGAACAGCGGTCTGTTCCGGAGGATCTGCTGATCGGCACGAGTCCGCGTTCGATGGTCGTCATGACCGGGCATCAGCCGGTGATCTTTCATCCGGGACTTGCGGCCAAGTATGTTGTTGCCGAATCGTTCGCGTCGCAGCATCAGGCCACCGCGATTGCTCTGATTATCGACACGGATGAAGGCGATGCCGGGGAACTGCAGTATCCTTCTGCCGAGACGTCCGGCTCTGTCACAACAAAAAAATCTGTCAGCACTGTCAGCATCGCCAGCAACAACGGACTCTATCATTCGTCACAGCTGCGATCGGCGTCCGAACGAGAGGCCGTTTTTTCCAAAGCGATGAAAGGCCTGCGAGACTGCGGCTGCGCTGATGAAGCGACTCGTGCCGAGAAGATCTTTCAGGACTACCTGGCTCTGCAGACCACATCGACAATTGCTGCAAACACGCTGATCCGTCGATCCCGTGCCATCGGCGGACACATGTTGGAGATTCCGCTCAGTTCCGTCTGCTGCCTGCCAGAAGTGCTGCAGTTTTTTGGAGCAATACTCCACAGAGCCAGTGACTTCCATCACTGCTACAACACGTCGCTCGACCAGTTTCGAACCGAGCACAACATACGCAACGATGCCAACCCGTTCCCGAACCTGAAGCACTCGGGCGATCAGTTCGAGCTGCCGTTCTGGGTGGTGAATACCGCGTCGGGCACTCGCGAGATTGTGTCTCTGACGACAAACAACTCCGAGCGATGGCTATGCGCCGGGGGAAGCCGGCTGACTGAAATGCACCGCGGTCTGGAAATGGAAAACCTGACTGCTCTGTTGTTCCAGGGACTTCGCCTGGTTCCTCGCGGGGCGTTGATTACAGCGACGCTGAGACTTCTGTTCAGCGACGTGTTTATTCACGGCACCGGCGGCGGACGCTATGACGAATTCACGGACCGATTGATCCACGCATGGTGGAAGGAACAGCCATCACCTGTGGCTGTCGTGACGACGTCGCAATACCTGTTCGAAGAGCAACGGCAGCGCTTCGAAAAACTCCAGACGCTCAATTCCCAGCTGCGTGATCTTCAGTTCAATCCTCAGCGATACTTCGGACAGGCGGTCTTCTCCCCAGACGATGAACAGCGGCTCGCACAACTTGTCGCCCAGCGCGATGAACGAGTCGCAATGATGAAGAGCCAGCGCGGAGAAGGGCAGTCCGGAAAACAGCTGGGTCGTGAGATTCAGCAGCTGAACGATCAGCTCAAGGACACCGTCGCTGCGCTGATTGCTCCTTCGCTTCAGGAGCTGCAGCAGTTCGATGAGGCCACAGTGAAGACGCTGCAGACGCGTACGTGGCCGTGGTTTTACTTTGATGGCATTGTGGTGTGAGTGTACACGTGACGCTTGCCGAGCGGCACTTCGCGGCCCAGCCGCGACCAGCGCCCCTGTCAGCCGCCACGTTCTTCAAAGCACAACGTGGGAACGACATCACCATGTGATGCCTTTGCTTCGTGAGGGTTTGGATGATGAACGGGCCAGAACGAGGTTCGCCTGTCGGCGAAAGTCCTTTCCGGCAGAAAGAACCTACAGTAGGTCACGCCTGCCTCGCCCAGCAGAAAGGACCTACACGTAAATCCGTTCGCGAGTTTCCCACGCCTGGCCGCCGCACTTGCCGCCGTTCTCACATTCCTGAGCGGCCTTCTCCTGAGCTTTCGCGTACATCTGCTCGCCGGCCAGCGTTGGATAGACGCCGTTGACGCAGGCCTGGCACAAAGTTGTCGAAGGCAGCCCAACGCAGGAAGCGAGCGATTCAATCGGGAGATATCGAAGACTGTCAGCGCCGATCGCGTCGGCCATCGCCTGTTCTTCTTCCGGAGTAATCACGTTCCCGCTCATGAAGTTCGGCGCGAACAATTCGCTGACTGTCGACATATCAATGCCGTAGAAACACGGAGCGATAATCGGTGGACAGGCGATTCGAACATGAATCTCCTTCGCACGCCCTCGTGACTTCAGCAGTGCCAGCAGTTCTCGCAGCGTGGTGGCTCGAACGATCGAATCATCCACGAGCAGCACGCGCTTGCCTTCCATGATTTCCGGCAGCGGCGTGTACTTCATGCGAACCTTGTCAGCTCGATTATTGCCTTCGATAAACGTGCGTCCGATGTAGCGATTGCGGATCAGACCTTCGAGCGAAGGAACTTTCAGCTGGAATGCCATGCTGTCCGCTGCGGCCTTGGCCGTGTCAGGCACTGGCACAACGATGACGTCGTCCGCGATCGTCAGAGTTTCACGGCGAGCCAGTTCTTCGCCCAGTCGCTTACGAGACAGGTACACCCCGGCATTATCAAAGTTACTGCCGGCGTTTGCGAAGTAGATCCATTCGAAGAAGCAATGCGCCTGGCGAGGAGACTCCGCGAACTTCTCGACCTTCACTGACGTACCGTCCACAATCACAACATGACCGGGCGGAACATTGTGAACACTGTCTTCCGCGAATCCCAGGTGCGTCAGTGCTACGCTTTCACTGGCCGCCGCGAACAACGAACCTTCATGAGCGTAACACAACGGGCGCATTCCCAGCGGATCGCGGGAAACAAACATCTGTCCTCGAGCATTCAGGAAGACGATGTTCCAGGATCCATCCAGGCGAGCCGCCAGAGTTCGCAGCAGCTCTACAGGCGTAATGACCGGATTCAGAGACAGCTCATGACCAATCAGGTGGTGCAGGATTTCTGTGTCTGTCTCGCGAGTCAGATGGAAGTCCGTTGTCTGCAGCAGTTCCTGTCGCAGATCAATGTAATTGGCAAGCTGACCGTTGAAGGCAAAGCTGAACCACTTGGAACGAGCAATGTGCTGGCGTTCAAAAGGCTGAGCATACGTGGGATCATCTTTCCCACAGGTCGCATATCGAACATGACCGATCGCCGCCTGACCAGCGTGCTCTGTCATCAGAGCCTTGTAGCGGTCTTCGTGGTTCATGCGGAAAACTTCCGCCACGCCGCCGACATCTTTATGTGTCTGAATCAGCTGCAGACGTTCCGGGTTGTAGCTGGTAATTCCAGCCGCCAACTGTCCTCGATTCTGCATGTCCAGAAGCATGCCCGGCACGAGACGCGACGCACGGTTTCGGACAACCACTGGATCTTCCGTGGCCGGATCAATCAGTGTCTTGTCCTTGCGACGCAGACGCGGAATCAGCGGGCTGATCTCCCCTGAATTCAGGTGGTAAACAGCCGCTACGCCGCATTCGTGTTGCAGTTCGTCCATACCTGGTTTTTCACAGAGATCCGAAGATCCCCGATGCCTTCCAGCCAGTAGCGTCTGTAGGACAAGCAACTGACTGAATGAGTGAAATGCACGGTGTGTGCATCGACGAAATTCCACCGCTCGCTGCGGCGACGAGTGGCCTAGTATATCGCCGATTCAGGGGCACTCCAATGATTGGTCGGATTCTCCGTCGCACGAAAGCGAAGTGTCAGGCGCAGGAATCCCGGACGCGCGGAATAATCAGAGGAATCCGCGATTTCATCCGAATGCCCACCAAGGAGTAGAAACGAGAATTCCCAGGGGACAAAGATCCTCTGGGAATTCGCAATGACTTTCCTGACTCAACTCGCTTATGGCGTTGAGAGATTTGCGGGCTTCCAGCCTGTGCCGAAACCGAACGAATCGTCCACCGCAGGTTCAGCCGTTTTCTTCGCCGGGGCACTGGAGCCGGCAGGACTCTTTGCACCACTGCCTGCAGACTTGGATGCCGCGGGCTTTGGTGAGGCTGCTTTGGCGGGTGCCTCAGCAAATGGATTCTCAAACGGGTTCTCTTCGAACTCGCTGCTGGAAGACGCTGCTGGAGCTGGCTTCGCAGCAGGTGCCTTCGAAACACTGGCCTTCGGGGCAGGTGTCTTTGCAGCAACCGGCTTTGCAGCCTTTGGAGTCGCAGCTCGCGGAGCCGGCGCTTCAAATTCGTCAAATGGGTTGGCTTCTGGATTTGCGTCAAATTCGGACGCCGCAGCCGCTGGCTTCCTGATCAGAGGCTGAGCACTCTCTGCCTCCTCTTCACCGCTCATTGCGGAAGCATCATCAGCAGCGAACTCATCTGACTCAAACTCACTGCCACCGGACGCGGCAGGCGAGTTCACGTGTTCGACGAAATCATCGACCATTGTCTGAGCCGAGTTGCGGGCTGATGCTGTGGCATTGCCTGCTGTCTTCCTGATCGTTGCCGGAGCGTCACTCGCTTCCGTTGACCATTCTGCCTGCTTCTGAGCAGCGAAGTCAGCAAAGTCTGCAGCGGCATCTTCTGTTTCCTGAACTGTTGCTGCTGCATTGCGTGCGGTCGACGCTGCGCTGTCAGCTGTTCGCGCGCCCTGTTCGAGGAAGCTGTTGAAGCCTGCTGCTTCTTCGGAGAGTTTTGGCATTGCTGCCGCTCTTGCAGCGGGAGATTGTCGCGGAGTCGTCAATGCCGTGGCAGTGGACTTTGCTGCAGCCGCTTCATTGTTGATGGCCGAGCCCGCCTGGGCAGTCACGTCAGCCGTCTTCGTTTCAACTTCTGCTCGGCGCTTCTGCAGATATCCGGAGAGCTCGCTGCCCTGATAGGAACGAGTGACTCCTGGAGTCGCACTCTTTGGAACAGCCGCAGT
Organism: Planctomycetaceae bacterium; assembly: GCA_016795145.1. Taxonomy (GTDB): domain Bacteria; phylum Planctomycetota; class Planctomycetia; order Planctomycetales; family Planctomycetaceae; genus SXXK01. The sequence goes on along the minus strand of JAEUII010000392.1, from coordinate 37,402 downwards.
CGCTTCCGATTCCGGATACACCGCGCGGCTGACTGGAGGACCAGGGTTTGCCGGGTCCGTCAAACTTCCAACTCTTTGAATCGGCTTCGGGCCAGAGAGAGGGCGAGTGTCCGCAACGGCACCGGAGCTTGCTGGTGAATCATCCAACGTGGCTCGTCCTGCCTTGTCGGCTCCTGACGTTGAAGCCACAGCTTCGGTTTCCATGAATGGATCCTGGGATTCTGCATAGTCTTTTCTGGTAAACCAGCGACTCTTCGAGCAGCCGGTGCTGACCAGCAGACTTCCCGCCAGGGTGATCAGGACAAACTTCTTGTTCATGGGGAACCTCCGAAAGCCGCATCCTCAAAGGGACCGGATTCCTGGCCAGGAGCTGGTCCTGTCGCAGGAGCATTCAAGATACCATTCTCCGTCTGTGGCGTTTCAGCAGAACCGCCGGCAGAAGAATGAAATCTCTCGTTGAATTCATCAGGATCAAAGGCGTCGGGCTGCGTGGCTCGCTTCGCGGCCTTGAGGAAACTTTGGTCAGATTCCCCTTTTTGTGCGATTCGACCGTGCGCATGTTCCGACAATTCCGTCTTTCGACTGACTTCGGCAGAAGACGAGTGTGAGACGAGTTCAATTTCTGTTTTCCGGCGAGTTCTTGCTCGCGCTGCTTCAGGTGCAATATCTGCCGATGCAGCGAACACCCAGTCTCGCAGGACTTTCTGCTGCTGGGTTCCGGAACGCCCGCGAAAGATTGGCGATGTCATGCCACCATGCTGACGATCCAGCATCTGCAGCAGAATGCTCTCTTCTGGATTCGTTGCGTCCACATACTTCAGGACAGCAGCAAGGTTGCGTTCGGCGATCAATGGCTGACTGCCGTTGCGAGCTGACGTTACTTTGAACTCGGAGGTCGTCGAAGGACCGTGACACCCGGTGCTTGAACACTTATTGGTCAGCAAAGGCTGAACATGACGCACGAATTCCTGAGCAACACCCGCTGACAACCCGGCGAGAGATCGCGATTCGGGGGCGTCTGCAGGGGCTCGCAGAGCTGGGTACTGAGTCAGACCGGATCCACTTTCGGTGGCTTTCTCAGTCTGCGACTTCATCGTTGATTCCAGCAGTCGCCTGATGTCTTTTCGATTGGGATCAAGCTGCAGCGCATCCAGAAGCTCACGCTGTCCTTCTGCTGGCAGCTGATTTGCCAGACACCAACGAGCAATTTCAAGATGGGTTTCCGGCGTGAGTTCCTGATAGGAAGCTCGCATCAGTCGATACGCATCTGCCATATCTTTTGCAGCAAGCCGCACGCGCGATGATTCCACAAACAGTCGACCGCCGGGAACGACCACATCGTAGCCATCTGGTCGAGGCGTAAACGCAGATCGAACCACCTTGCCATCGACAAGAACCAGAACCCGTTCCTTCTGTCGCGAAGGCTGACGCTCCGACTGCATGCCTTCAGTTGCGAGCGGATCAGCCTGCTGGGATTCCGCGCGGCTGCTTTGCGGCATCGCCATCAACGGCGGCGCAAGGAGCGCGGAAACAAACAGAATGCTGAAGCAACGCCCATCCATGTGGTTGCAGTCGGCGGAAAGCAGAGGAGAGAATTCTGGAGATTACAGAGAACCGTACGCCCGAAATTCTCTTTGGGTCAATAGGTTCTGCCGCCACGCTGCTCAAATGCGGGGTCAGCCCCCTCAAAAATGCTTCAAAAAACAGGCGTTTCCGCTTCTAGCTGCGTCCTCCGGCAGTTTTTGCCGGTTCAGCAGGGCGGCTGGAGTCTCGCTCCAGCAGATAGAACGCACTGTCGGCTCTCAAATTTGCCGCCATCAGCCGGTCCACCGCACGGCCTCGAATGATGGGGCTTTCCTTCACAATGCGGAGTCCAATCGAATCCATCAGATCTCGAAAGTCCCTCATCGACATGAAGTGCAGATTGGGAGTCTCGTACCATTCATAAGGTAGAGTTTCCGTGATCGGCGTTCGTCCGCGACGCAAGACCTCCAGACGGACTCGCCAGTGTCCGAAGTTCGGAACAACTACAAGGGCTCGTCGCGCGACTCGAAGCATTTCGACCAGCAGACGCTTGGGATTTCGCACCTGCTGAAGCGTCTGACTCAGAACGGCGTAGTCAAAACTGCCGTCCGGAATGTCCACCAGACCATCATTCAGGTCAGCCTCAATCGCCGGCAATCCACGCTGAATGACTGACACGATGTTCGAATGTTCAACTTCCACGCCCATCACGTCACAGTCAAGCTCCTGGTGCAGGCGCTGCATCAAACGTCCGTCACCGCATCCCAGGTCGATAACTCGACTGCTGCGGTGAATGTGCTGCATGATCAACTCGTCGGTCAGTTTGACCGACGGGTCCGGGATTTGATAACGAACGGGTGCTGCCATGAGGATCGAACGAGGCTGAGTTGTCTGTAGTGGATCTTGCTAAAGATCCCCGAATCGCAGCACCTCTCGCAAGATCTGCGACACGAAATCCAAAGCTCCATCAACCCTCAGATTATCAGGCGTCTTGCATCGAGTCATGCTGAACAGCATGAGTCCCAAAGAAAGCGCAAAAGAATTGTAAGGCACCGGTCTTCGTCCGATTGTGTTCGGTCGCAAGCGTGTTCATCGATTATCCTGCCTGGCAGTCCATTCAGAAACAGCTGCTCGTCGTTCTGCATTCCCGCGAAAACGGGAACGGCGGCCCCAAGCAGTCCTGAGCCTCACTGATCATGGATTCCCGCCTTTGCGGGAATGACGATGGTTTTTCAACAGGTTGTTCGCGTTCATCACACTCTGCACTAATGAGGGAATCATGACCCGGAAGCCGCTGCGAATCTGGCTGATCGTTTTCACCATCCTGATTGGGTCAGCCAGTGACTTGCCGGCTCAGCTAATGAGGGACCTGCGGATCTGTACGGCCCTTAAACCGGAAGAAGCACGTGTTCTGGTCGCACGTTATCAGTCTCCCAAATCAGTCCTGACACTTGGAGCCATGGAAGAACTTGGCCCCGAGGTCGCTCGGGAACTGGCGGCCTGCAAGGGAGATCTTGAGTTTTCGGTTCTTAAGTCACTCACACCAGAGACTGCCGCAGAACTTGCATCCCATCCGGGAATGCTCAGGCTCGATGCTCTGAATACGCTCTCACCAGAAACCGCCGCGGCCCTTGCGAAACACTCCGCACCGCTGTCACTGATGGGAGTCCATCTGGACAACAACAACCTCAAACCTCTGATGGATCATTCCGGAATGCTGATCCTTGGTGAACTTTTCGCGATGCCAGAGGATAAGGCGCAGATTCTGTCTCAGCACGCCGGTCTCCTCGTGTTGCCCAAGCTGACATCGTTCGACAGTGATCTCGCTGAACGAATTCTGGCAGCGAGCAGCGGCAAGCTCCGGCTCGAAGCAGTGACCGCGATCAACACAACGGAACTTGCCACAAAACTTGCAGAATCTCCCGGCCTACTGAGCCTGCGTCACCTGTTCGAGGTTCCTGATCACTGCCTCGAAGTGCTGGTGACACAGAAAGGAACGCTGGACATCGGCCTGAAATCCATCTCCCAGACTCAGGCGGAGATTCTGATCCGACATCCCGGGCCTCTGTGGCTCAATTCTGTTCCAGTACTCTCCGAATCGTCTGCGCAAATCCTGACCAGCCATCCAGACAAACTGGTGATGAGCGGACTGACATCACTGGAAGATCCAATGCTCGCTGAAAAACTCGCGGCCAACAAGCCGTCCTACCTGTCACTCAACAATCTGACTTCGCTTCGACCAGACATCGCACGAAGACTGGTTGCCGCCAACTGCCCGCTGCTGTTGAAGAAACTGGCGTCTCTGACACCTGAGCTTGCCACTGAACTTGCCGACCACCAGGCAACACTCGATCTGTCCGGCATCAGAAGTCTCACCCCGGAAGTTGCCCGCATCCTGGTTCAACACAACAAGCGGCTCGTGCTGACAGGACTCACCTCCGTGTCTCCGGAAGTCCAGGAAATCCTCGCCAGCAACAAAGCCATCCAGCTACCAACGAAGAAATGATCAATGTCGATCACCAAAGCCTCCCCTCCCAAACCCCGTTTGGGAGGGGTCGAACGAGCGCCAGCAAGTTCGGGGGAGGGCCTTTCAGCATCACCTGCAATGACCATCACCCACAAACCAAGAACAAAGAACCAGGAACCAGGAACAAATCGTCACTTCCCCGCCGGCGGTACCGCAACATCAGCCTCCGGCACAAGCTCAATCGCCACGTCTTTACTCTGCAGATGCCGGTCGAAGAAATTCTGCATCAGCGTCATGATTCCGGGTTTGGAAAACGCAGGTCCTCCATGGCCAGACCCAGGCAGCGTCTGAAACCAGACAGGCACATTCTTCGCCTTCAAAGCAGCCGTGAATTCTTCGCTCTGAGCATACGGAACGAGAGTGTCGTGCGTTCCGTGCAGGATCAGCATCGGAGGAGTGTCTTCGCTGACATAATGAATCGGACTGACGGCGTCTGTTCGCTCTTTGTCGCGGTCCAACGCCGCTCCAATTAGGCTTGAGTACGGATCGCTCGGAGTATTGAACTTGAATATGTTGCGAACATTCTTGTCTTCCTCAGCCTGCTTCATCACAGAGGTGAAGTTTGCTGGGCCATAAATGTCACACACGCACTGAACTCGGTCCGACTGATCAGCAAACTGCCCAATGACCGGAAACGCCTTCTTGCCACCAGCTGTTCCGACAAGAGCGGACAGGTGACCGCCCGCAGATCCACCGACTGCTCCGACATGATCCACATCAATGTTGTACTTCGCTGCGTTACCTCGGAGCCATCGAATGGCCGCCTGGCAGTCCTGAATCTGAGCAGGGAACTTTGCCTTCTGGCTAAACCGATACTCAATGCTCGCCACAACATAACCCCTGCGCACCATGCTGACGACAGGGCACGGAAACTTGCTGCCACCAATCCAGCCGCCACCATGAATATGAACAATCAGAGGCAGCGGCTTGTCGCCCGGTTTCTCCGGGAAGTAGACATCCAGCTTCTGCGCGTCATCGCCGTTCTCGACGTACGGCACATTCAGCTCCATCTTCACACCCGGCGGAAGATTGGCCTTCTTCTCGTCGGCAGCACACGGCTCGCAGAACATCACAGAGCTACACATTGATGCCAGAACAGCAAAGGCAACAATGAAGGAACGCAGCCTGATCGTCGGTCGTGGGAACATCGTAAAACAACTCCGTGTTGGAAGAATCAGCGGGCAGGAATCAATCGCAGGAGGCAGGCGAACGCCACAGCAGCGTAACGAACCCATCGAAGTTTGTCGTCGAACTCATACCCAGTGCGATGTCGTCAGGTACAGTTGCAGATTCGGTAGGTCCTGCCTGCCGGGCAGGACTTCGCGGCCCCGCCGCGACCAGCGACCCCGTCAGGCGCCACGTTCTCCAATGCACAACGTGGGAACAACATCGCTATGAGATCGCTTCATGGCGAGAGCGATTGAATGGTGAAAAGGCCAGAACAAGGTTCGCCGGGCGGCGAAAGTCCTTTCCGGCAGAAAGGACCTACCTCAAAACCATCCGCGACGACGTTCCATGATCACATCGTCACATGCGGCCGATTCCACACCTGCGGAGAAAACTCGCCGGTCTTCCAGCCGTCTTTCGTGGCGTATTCTCGCACAGTGATTTCGTCTTCAAACAGCTCGACACAAAAGAACGCCTGAGCATCGCCGCTGAAGTGGCTGCTGTTGTCGGAGTTGAAGACGTTGTAGCCCGTCGTAGCATTCTTTGACACGTAGTCCCACTGAAAGACATTTCGAACGTGAGTGTGCCCATAGAAGATGGCGGCAATTCGATATTCCTTCAGCGCGTCGAAGTACGCTCGCACATCACATGGATCCCATTCTTTGCTGTCCGCCGGGGCTGCGGGATCACAGCCTGTGGAGTATCGGCTGACGTCGACATGATGAGTCACCACCACGGGACGGCCGGATGTGCCAACGTTGTCTTTCAGGTCCGAGACCAGGAAGTCGTAACTATCGAGCGCCGCATACCGTCGTTTGCGGTTCACCGACTTCTCATGACCCACGACGATTCCCAGATTGATGAAGTGAGCATCCCCGATGTCCCACGAATAGTGAAGCCCGTTCGCGGATAGGGCTTTCACCATCGGTCGCTTTTGATTTCGAAGCTTCATTTGCTCAAGAGCGTGGCCGGTGCCGTGAGGTGCATCATGGTTCCCAAACACTTCGAAGACCGGATACTTCAATCGTCCGTCCTGACCGTTCAGTCCATACTCAGCCACAAACGCGTTCCATTCGGTCTTCTGCATTGTCTCCTGAACGGCTCCAGTCTTATCGCCCGTATCAATGATGTCTCCCGTGTGAATCAGGGCCGCCGGCGCAGAAACGACTCCGCCTCCCAGAGCCTCCGGAATCAGACTTCCTGGCAAACGGTTCAACGTATCCACGAGCCGACCACAGATCTCCGCCGACCGAGCATCCATGTTTTCCGGTGCGGTCTTGTCGGCCAGAAAGTGCGTATCGCCGGCAACGAAAAACGACGCCATCGGCTGACCACGGGATCGACGAGCCTCGCCTGTGACAAGTCCATTCCATCCCAGCGCCAGTGAGCCTGCTGTCGCTGCCTTAAGAAACTGACGACGGGTGGGTTTCCGGTTGTTCATGAATGCTTCCAACAGTAAAGCTCTTCTGGTAACGCAGCGGCTGAGTCATCTCAGAATGTCCGACGTATACAAGTCGCTGCAGCCACTTTACAACTCAGTGTCGCTTGCATAGGTGAACTCAAGCCGGACATTCACACCGAGTGCCTGAACAACTTCGTTGACCCGATTTGCTTTGCCTGATTCGCGTGAATTCGCGTCCATTCGCGGTTTCAAAATCACGTTGCCAGGTTCCAGCGGTTCCAACCTGCGCGGGAATGGCGGACCAAAGGGCGATGATGGGGAACGAGGGAGTTGGCCGAAAGAAACGAAAAAAGGGGGCAAAAAGAAGGCTGGCTTTGTTCGTTCTTTTCGGCCGGGTGAACTCTTAAGGAAAAAGAAAACGCGTTGCGAATTGCTGCTTCCGCCGGTGCAAGACCGACGGAAACACAAGCGTAGGATGGCTGCCCTCAGCCGTCCTACCCTTGGGTAGCACAGGCAAAGCCTGTGACGCGCAGCGGCCGGAAGCAAAAGGGAAAGCGAACAAATCACAGTTGACCCACATCCGGCATTACGACACTCGCACTTCGGCTTCCGGCGCCTGCGGCACACGCACTGCGTACGTGCTACCCGGGTGCAACGCCAATGCTCAGGCGGGCAGGGGTACCGGTGGGCTGACACCGCACCGCTCGCCATGTTTTTGTCCAACATCTTTTTGCCAGAGCAGCAAATCGCAATCAGGGGACTGACGTCGCCCCGCTCGCCTTGTTTCTTGTTACTCATCTTTTGTCTGATGGATCTTCCATCTGCGTTAATCTGCGTTCATCTGCGGTTACGAAATCATGACAGGCTGACACCCGTGTGGACCGACGCTCCGTAGCGGGATCTCGCGTCGGAGACACGAGGCACATTGACCAGGGCCTTGGAACACACTGGGCCGTACAGTACCCTGAGCAGCAATCCCACCCTGAATTTTCCCTCCTCTCCACGAAGGCCACGAGATGTCTCATTCTGTTTCACGCCGAAAGTTCGCACAGTCTGTCGTTGCTGGAATTGGGCTGCCGATGATCCTTCCGAAAGAACTTAACGCTGGCCAGTCGCCGAATGACAAGCTGACCTTTGCGTGCATCGGGATGGGTGGTCAGATGAGAGGTTACCTGATCCCGGAACTCAACAAACTGGATCAGACCGTCGTTGCGATTTGCGATGTGGACCAGCAACAGCTCGACAGTGTGCTGCAGGTGAATGAGCTGAAGCAGGCGAAGACATATCGTGACTATCGTGAACTGCTCGACAAAGAATCGGGCGTCGACGGAGTTATCATTGCCACTCCGGATCATTGGCATGTGCCGATTTGCGAAGCCGCGTTGAAGGCTGGCAAACATGTCTACTGCGAAAAGCCGCTTGCTCATTCCGTCGCAGAATGCCGCACGCTGGAGAAACTGGCGCTCAGTCATCCCAAGCTGGCAACGCAGACGGGAAATCAGGGTTGTTCCACAGAAGGGTTTCGACGCAGCTTCGAAGTGATTCAGTCAGGACTACTCGGGAATATCACCGAGGTTCATGTGTGGCATCCGGCACACAGCTGGCCGAACGGTGTTGATCGACCCGCAACGAGCGATCCCATTCCGGAAGGGCTCGACTGGAACTTCTGGCTCGGCACGGCTCCTGATCGACCTTACAACAAAGACATCTACCATCCTGGCAAGTGGCGAGGCTGGTATGACTTTGGCGGTGGCTCACTGGCAGACTTCTGTTGCCACGGTTTTCAACTGGCCTTCCGCGCGTTGGAACTGGATGCCCCGACACGCATTGAAGCCACTGGGAACGATCTGGGACACGAGTCCTTCGCCACGCGCTGTACGGTCACGTTCGAGTTCGCTGCCAAGGGCAAGCGAGGTCCGGTGAAACTGATCTTCTATTCGGGCGATCAGAATCTTCCTCCAATGGAAGTGACTCAGGGACCCGTTGGCACAACAGGTTGCCTGGTCGTTGGCAGCGAAGGAACGTTGTCTGCCGGGCTCTGGAACACCGACTGCAACGTGCGACTTAAAGGCGCGAAGGAATTCCGTGGAGCGGATCAGCCGGAAATCGCCAGGATCCCAAAGACTCAGCCTCGCATCGACACCGAAGTTCTGAAGTGGGATCCGGCCAAAGCGGCCAAAGGCGAACGGCCTCGCTGGAGCAAAGTCAACAACTCCCATATGTTCGAATGGGTGCTTGCCTGTGCTGGCGATGCAAAGACGTATTCGCCATTTGAGATCGGTGCACGCATCACCGAAGTCGGCATGCTGGGCGTCCTGGCACTGCGGATGCAGAAGACCATCCTGTGGGACGCAGAGAATCGTCGAGCGACAGGGCTGCCGGAAGCTGATGCCATCATCGATCCGAAGCCTTCGACCAATGCGTATTCACCACGGTAGGTCCGTCCCGGTTCTCCAGCCGAAACGGGAACTCACAATCGGAGTTTCTGCAGCACTTTTGACGCTGAGTCTTTGAACGATCACCGAATCTCCAGATTCTGAGCAGAGACACAGATTTTGTAGGAATCATTGTCGAGGAACCTGCGTCTGGGAAACTGATCCGAAGGTTCAAGTTGAACAAACAGCAGGGCTCACCCAATGAATCACTCCATCCTTTCCGTCGCCTTGGCAATTTTCCGCACAACAAGTATCGCAGTTCTGATTTCACTCGTGTGCAGCGGTTGTAGTGACTCGGTGAATCACGATCCTCCAAAGTGCGAACTCGTTGTGGAACTTCCAGCACGGGTGAAGCAACACGAGATTCCAGGAGACATTAGAATCTCGATCAGGAACCTCGGTCATTCCAATGTCAGCCTGGTGATGCCAGGCGATGGAAGTGAATGCGCCTGGAGAACGCCCATCATCGGTTGGTCAGTGCTGCCCCTGGATTCTCATGAAGCCCATCCGGAGAAACCTGTGAGGCGACCAACAGGGCGTTGCGGAAACATTGGACCGCTCACCGCCGAACAGGTCTTCACTCTGAAACCAGGGGAATCACAATCACTTGGAACATGGCTCGATTTTCCGACTCAGCTTGAAGCCGGGAAGTACCGTGTGCTCTTCTACTACGAGAACCGCCCGTCCATCGAATGGAGGGGCATCCCATTGGGCGACCACGATATGAATGCGATGGACGCGGTGACCGAAAGTGATGCCGTGTGTCTCCTGAGCGAAGAAGCCATCGTGGAAGTGACGAAGGACTGAGGTCGCTGACTCAGGTTGACGAAACCGGCTGACCACCCATCGAGGTCAACTGCAAACGGCAAACGGCCCCTTCTGGAAACTCCGCAAGCGACATGCTAACCTCCCGTCTCTTTGTGCACGGGATGACTGCACGGACTTCGTTTGCAGGCGGCAAACAATTCCACGATTTCCGGCTGTTCATTGAATGGCCGAATTGCTTGCGATGAAAGTGGTCGCCATGGATCTTGTTCAGCACACAGAACAGACGTCTTCTTCGATCCTGACGGAAACTCCTCAGCTGGTCGAACGTATGGATTCCGCGATCGGTGATGCATCGACTTCCATCGGAATGATGATGGCCGAACTGGTTCGCCGATCACTGCGAGGCGGAGTTGGTGAAATCAGTTCATCAATCCACGTCTATGCTGCGGAGCAGGTCGACACAGCCGTTGAGCGTGCGATGCCCGCATTGAATCAGTCGGTAGAACAACTGGCGACAGAAACCTCGCAGCGAATCACCGACCAGGTAGCTCGCCAGCTAAATGATGAGCTTCGCTCCGTTGAAAATCGTACGAGCGAACAAACACAGGTGCTTGCCGCAAGAATCACAGAAGAGGCCAATTCCGTTCTGGAAGTCGTCAACCGCGTTGCCGGCGAATCAAAAGAAGCGTCCGAGACAACCGCACGCGAACTCAAAGAACTGAATGTGCGGGCTCGCAATGGCTACAAGAAGGTGTCGGCAGAGATTCAGATTCTGCATGAAGCGAAAGCATCACTCGAACGACAGCTCGCTGAAGCGATCGAGAAACTGCAGGCGGCCAACGCCGAACTGTCTGACCTGAAGTCGCTCCTTCGAAATGAACAGGAACAGCATGCTCAGACGTGTAGGACGTTTGAGTCGTCACTGCAAACAACGCGTCAGCAGCTGAACCAGGAACTGGAGCAGACTCGGCAGGAACTGACGGAGACTCGTAAACAGCTGCAGCAGACAAGCACCAGTGCCGACAGTCAGCTTACGCAGCTGCATGGTCTGTGCGCACAGTTCCAGTCGCGACTGGAAGAGCTGGAACGACCTCGGGGAATCAAGGCTCTGTTTTCACGGCTCACGGGCGGCGGGAAGAAGCCGTCTTCGAATGAGCAGGGTTAACAACGCGAAAGGAGCGCCCTCCCCCGAACTTGCTGACGCTCGTTCGACCCCTCCCGTTGAGCTGCGATCACGGGAGGGGAGGATGGTGGGCGTTGTGATCGGGAGGTGTGAGGCAGAGAACTAAGCAGGAACGATTGGGGACAATCGTTCTACACTTCGCTCTGAAACGACTCAGGCTTCGAGTGAATCTTCCACTGGAACAACAGACCGGCGGCAAGGACGAGCACCGCGTACTGATAGAACGTCAGGTCACCGAAAAGGCGAGGGGCAGGGCGGATGAATTCGGTCAGGAAGCGGAACAGACAGTAGCACAGCAGATAGAATTTCAGCTGCTGATTTCGAAGTCTGGCATTGTCGCGGTTCATGTACAGCACAACGACCATGAACAAATGGAACATGCTCTCGTAGAGCTGAATGGGATGCCGAAGCTGATGGTCGCCGAAGTCCATCGCCCAGAAGACGGACGTGACATTTCCGGCACAGCAGCCGTTAAAGAAACAGCCCAGTCGTCCGATGCTCATCGCGACAGCCAGAGGGATCGCAAAGGAATCACCCGTTCGCTCTTTGATTCCAACAACGGCTTTCAGAAATTCGACCGCGGCATAGGCTCCCATGATTCCGGTCACGACAGTCTTCCCGTCGGCCAACCACCCGGGACTATGCGCCGAAGATAACTCCGAGGGAAACAACAGGAACGGAAGCTTCGCGCCAAACATTCCACCGACAAATGCTGCAATCGGGATCCATCGAGACTTTGGATGTCGAAGACGATCGACCGAAGGACGCACAAGCGCGCTGCGGCGAATCAGCACAAAGGCAATCAGAGCCATCAGCATGAACGCCGAATACATCCAGTGCTGTGGGAACACGACGCCGAACAGCATCGTCAGTTCTGCCCCAGGATTCGCAGACAGTCATGAATCAGGTACAGGACGAAGCTGACGAAGATCAGGATTCCGATCAATGCGGCCATCAGCACGGTGATCACTCCACCCACGATTCCGGAAAGAACCGCAGCCACAGTCGACTTTCCCCGCGCGGCCAGCACGACACCAACAATCATGATCAGGACCAGCAGGCCGGCGATCTGCATCACAGCATCGATCCCCAGACGAGTCGAGCCCAGTGTGCGCAGGAGGACGACGGACCCGGTGGCTCCGACAGCAATCAAACCGATGCCGGCAAGCGATGTGTCGCGACGTGTTGCTTCCGGGGCAGGAGCAACATTCTGGTTCACCGAACCGAAGTCATAAGGTCCCGCCGAAGATTCAGGATTCGCGAAGGTGTCCCTGATGGCGGATGGCACCAGTGTCACAGGAGTCGCAGCCTGAGCTCGGCTTTGGCCACAGAACGGACAGACACTCCATTCATTCTGCAGCATCCTTTGGCACCGAACACAGTGAGTCGTCTCAGCCATGCGATGTCTCTCCTGTGACTGCTCCGGTTGTCGGCATGGCAGGTACCTGGCTCGCTAACAGGAAGTGACGCTGTCGAACGACCTGTCCGGCCAGAAGTCCGGAGACCAGAATCACGGCAGCAACGATCAATTGCTCCGACCGAGGAATTCGAAGAGCGTCCTCCGCGTAGTACTTTTGCGAACCCGTTTGCAGCCACACGAAATTCACAAGCAATGCGCCGTACGTTAGCAGTGCACCAACAACCGCGATCCTGACCAGATTCAACTCCTGCCGCAGCGCCGTCGAAAACACAATGATCGGAAGCAACAGAATCAATGCGCTCTGTGGGCCACCGGCAACGTGCACTAACAGAAACGTCAGCAGAAGATCAACCAGCAGGGTCAGCAGCGAAAACCGAGACGGCAGACAACCTCGACGCAGCACGTGATAAATCAGTGCCGCCGCGCTTCCCCACGCGGCCACCAGAAGTGTCACCTGAGTATGAAATCGCTCCGTCAACGCACCATCGGAATTCAGAAAAAAGAAGTTCGCACAGTGCTGAAGATAGAAGACGACGATCGCAAGAATACGAATCAGATTCACTCGCGATTCGCCGGCAATCGTCATCGTTTCCGTCAATTGCTGAGGCGAAAGAGCACTGACAGATTGTTCGGAGGCATGTGCCATGCGTCTCTTTCCGCGAATGCAAAACAGTACCAACTCCCTGACGAGCGATTCTGCGGCAACCTAATGGTACTTTCAAGTGAATCCCGGCTGGCAGCAGTGCCCACAGACTTTCCGTCGTGCTAGACTGCAATGTCACGCCTGAGCCGTTATTTGAGACCTGATGCTTCGCAACCCGAAACGTCAGTGAGGGATAAAACACTCGATAATCCGCTGAATCCCTTGCCGACGCAGCGGGTTGCACTGCGTTCTTCGCGTGATATTGAACCGTGACCAGATTTTTCTGAGCATAGCAGGCACATCAACATGTTCGCTCTCATGAAAGCCCAGGGAATTTCCCTTCTTCGCGATCGAATGGCGCTACTGCTTTCGTTCGCCTTGCCCTGCATCATGTTCACAGTGTTCGCGATCATCTTTGGCGGACAGTCCGGCGGATCCAGCTCGAAGCTGAAAGTGCTGGTCGTTGACGCAGACAAGACAGCGGCCTCAAAGGCGATGATCGACTCCCTCAAGTCGATGGATCGTCTGGAGATCATCGATGCTTCAGAATCGACAGATGAAGCGTTCAAGGCGATCAAGCAGGATGCACCGGCCGACGATTTCAGGAAATCCGTTGCAGCCGTTGTCCAGAAGGGGAAGGTGGCAGCAGCTGTAATCTTTCCGAAAGGACTTCAGGATTCTGTTGCCAGCTTTGGCCAGACCGAACGCACGGCCGTGCAGCTGATTCATGACGCGGCCAATCCACTTGCCGAACAAATGCTGACGGGACTGCTTCAGGCTTCCGCGTTCACGTCCGCGCCGGATCTTCTGATGGAAAAAGGTCTCGAGGAATTTCGAAAGTTCGGAGGACCATTCTCGCCGCTGCAGGAAGCCGCTGTGGCAACGATGAAGACACTTCTGAAGCCCGACAAGAATGAATCTCCAACGGCTGCCAGTGATGAAGCAAACGCTGCGAAGTCGACGTTGGCCGGCGCTGGGATGTCAATGACGGACGGGCTCGTGAAGATTGAATCAAGCTCTGCGAAGGAGCTGCTTCCTCAATCATCCGGTGAATCTTCCGGGATCACTTCGGCCAAGATGATCTCCTACTACGCAGCCGGCATCTCCGTGATGTTCATCATGTTCTCTATGTCCGGAGCTTCATCGAGTCTACTTGAGCATCAGGAACGAGGCACACTGGAACGACTGCTGTCCGGAAAGATGACGATCCACCATATTCTGCTGGCTCACTGGGCGTTTTATGTGCTGCTCGGTGTCTGTCAGATCGGCCTGATGTTTGTCTTTGCTTCCATTGTCTTTGGACTGGACCTGTGGCACGCGGAGACCATCGCCGGCGCGGCGTTGATGGCGCTGGTCAGTTCCATGGCATCAGCCGCCTTCATCATGATGATCGCGACGCTGTGTCATTCACGAAAGCAGCTTGAAGGACTCTCGTCCATCATCATTCTGATCATGTCGGCCATGGGCGGCAGCATGATGCCTCGCTTTATCATGCCGGACTTCGTTGTGAAGCTCTCATCCGTCGCGTTCAATTCGTGGTCGATGGACGGGTTTCTGAAAGTCTTCTGGTACAACACTCCGGACACTTCCATCGTGCTGTCGGTGCTGCCCGAAGTTGCCGTGATTCTTACGATGGCAGCTGTGTTCCTTGCCGTGGCATTGACGACGGCGAGGAAGTGGGCACTGGGTTAAAGACGTCCGGACGAATACGCCAAGCAGCATTCACCACTTGTCAACCGGGCCTTTCGGCACCGCGATTTCCACATCCTTCAGCACACCCGTTCGATTGCCATCGACCGGTCCGGCAGCGCGAAATGCAGCGATGGCGGCTCGCATTTCATCGGCCGTTCGAACCTGCTGGAAGTCGCCCCGCATTTTCTTCTGGACTCGCATCCCCTTCAGATACCAGTGTGCCATCTTGCGAAACAGAATGATGGCTCGATCACTGCCATAGCGTTCTTCCAGAAACGAATACTGAAGGAGCATCAGTTCCAGGCGTTCGTCGAACGTCCCGGCAGGAGCAAACGATCCCGTCTGTTCCCATTCACAAAGCTGACGAAAGATCCACGGATTCGCCAGCGCTGCTCGACCGATAGACACCGCCTGGCAGCCTGTCTCGCTGATCATTTTCGCCGCATCCGCCACACTGCGAACATCGCCATTGCCGACGACCGGAATCTTTTCAACGGCTTCAACGACCGCACGAATGCCCGGCAGGGACACCGTCCCGCTAAAGCCCTGCTCCCGAGTCCGTCCGTGAATCGCAACGGCCGCCACACCGATCTTTTCAAACTCGCGGGCAAAGAAGGGAGCCGTTAGATTCTCCGAGTCCCAGCCGAGACGCATCTTCACCGTGACCGGCACTTTGACGGCTTCGACAACTGTCTGAGCCAGCTTCAGGGTTCCGGACGTGTTGCACATCATGCCCGCACCAGCGCCGGCTCCGGCAATTCGATTCACAGGACATCCCATGTTGATGTCGATCGTATCAACGCCAAGCTCGACCAGGAGCCTTGCAGCATCGGCCATGACGTCCGGTTCACTGCCAAAGATCTGCACGGCAAACGGACGGTCTTCCGGATGAGTCTCCACCATCTGCATCGTTCGCTCGTTGCGAGTCAGCAAAGCGCGGGCATTCACGAGGTCCGTTGTAGCCAGACCGACTCCACCGATGCGACGAACGATTCGGCGAAATGGCAGAGTTGTAAATCCGGCGAGCGGTGACAGCAGATAACGGCTGGTCAGCGTCAGCGGACCGTACTGAACTGGTCCAGGAAAAGCCGGGCGAGGCGGAGGCGACATCGACAAGGACTGTGCTGCAGCCGCGTCGGTTCCTTTGCTGTCAGCTGGCCGAAAGATTGTTGGGATCGCGCTACGAATGGGTAACCTCGTTGGATTCGGAAATTCAGATGGCTACGAATCGGGGAACCAAACTTGAACACATCACTTCCGTTTCAGCCGACCGTTGACTGAGGAATCTTCTTAACCCGACACGTGAGTGAGGGACCAGAGGTGCGATTGTCCCACGACGGTCCCTCGCTCACGCGACGGGTTGAGATTCCTTCAAGCGGCTGCGAAGACTACAGATGGCTGTTACTCGTCCCATTCATCGTCTTCGAGTGCGACACCGGCGTTCTGGAGAAAGTCCCCAATGAACTCAACGAACTCGTCCGACAGCTTCTTCTTTCTTGCGTAGGCCGCGATCTTTGTCAGCTGACTCTGGATCCCGGAAACCTGCTCCGGACTCAGCCTCTGAAGGTACGCTCCAACCGACTCCATAGCCTCGATGGCATGATCCGGATCGACAGCGTCGTCGTCAGAAAACTCCAGAAAGCTCATCGTGTGCAACAGTGAGAGCAACAGAGGATCCAGCTTCAGGGATGCGGGCAGAGCCGGCATTACGAAAGCGGATTTGGGAACCATCTTGACGGACTGTTTCTTTGCCATGCCTTTGAAGACCTTAGACCCAAATACCGTAAACCGAGTTCTGCCAGGGGTCACCTTCTGAACGCTCAAAGGGGTACTGGTAACCAATTTGACGGGGTTGAACAACCAGTGCTTCGTTAAGCCGTGAATTTGGGGTCGTGGACAAGAGAAAGTTGCTGAGATTCGGGGATCTTTAGCAAGATCCACTACCCGCTGAGAGACACCGTACTTCAAAAAATGGGTCGTTCATTAACGCCAACAGACCTGCACAAACGAGCACATCTCCCAGTGTTGGTCACCACCAAGAAAGCCGGACACTCCGACTGACCAACCAGCAAATGCTGAGTTTTGGCCACTGTCCGAAGTCCGACAGTCGGCCGCCGTCCAAGACAAGCGAGCGCATGTTCAGTATCTGCTCGAAGGAGGGAAGGTTGCGCTGGACATCAACCGAGGTCGACTGGAGAATGCTCTTCACATTTTCTGAACGTCAGCTGGCAGCGAGTGTTGCCGGGTAGTCTTCCTTTCTTCTGACGTTCCCTGTCCGAATTCGGCGACCCTGGATGCGAACTCGCGATGAGATGTTGAGCGTGTTGAAGGCTCAGCGGCCTTTGATTGCTCCGTCGATGCTGAAGTGCGACTTTGGCAATCTGCATCGGGAACTGGAGATGCTGGATGCCGCGGATTCGCGCTTGCTGCACCTGGACGTGATGGATGGGCATTTCGTGCCCAACCTGTCCTACGGTCCGATGGTGATTGAGCGGATGCGACCGCTGACGGAATCACCATTTGATGCGCATCTGATGATTTCGGACCCTGAAAAATACCTCGATGAATACATGCGTGCTGGCTGCGAAGCGATCACCTTCCATCTGGAAGCGGTTCCTCAGCCTGAAGCACTTTTGACGAAAATTCGCAGGAAAAACGTCGTTGCTGGCCTCGCGATCAACCCCGGCACACCGTTCTCCGCAGCCGAGCCGTTCCTGAAATTCTGTGACCTGTTTCTGGTCATGAGCGTCAACCCGGGCTTCGGTGGCCAGAAGTTTATTCCGGACGTTGTCAGCAAGATTCGTGAGGCTCGAGCTTCGGGCGGTTCGGACCTCATCATTTCCGTTGATGGCGGGATTGGGAAATCCACCATCGGTGTTTGCGCGGAAGCTGGGTGCGATGTGTTCGTGGCCGGTAGCTCCGTCTTTGATCAACCCTGTTACAAATCAGCCATCGCTGAACTTCGACAGCTCGCGAATGATTCGCACGCTGTTTGTTGAGGAATGAATCCTGTATGTCCACCGTTGTTTTGATCCGAGCCGGGTCGACTGATTACGACGACCAACACCGAATACTCGGTACTTTGGATGTCCCTATCAATAATCGGGGCGTCGAACAGGTTCGGGAAATCGTTCGCCAGCTGCAGGCGAAATCCCTCAAACCTGAGTGCATCCTGACGTCCCCGGATGACCCTGCAAACGGCACAGCCTATGCCATTGCCGAAGCGATCGCAGGTGTTAAAGTGCGGGAACTGGATGAACTGAAGAATGTCAATCAGGGACTATGGCAGGGATTGCCGGAGTCTGACGTTCGCAAGAGATTTCCTCGCCTGTTTAAGTCGGGAAAGGAAGATCCGACGGCGATTTGTCCGCCGGAAGGTGAGACACTGTCCGATGCTTGTCAGCGGCTGCAGCGAGCGTTGAGCAAAGCGATGAAAAAGTACTCGAGCTTTGCCATCGTCGCCCCGGAGCCTCTGGCAACGGTGATTCGATGCACCCTGCAACATCGAAAGCCCCGCGTGACAGCCTGTTTGTGTGGTGAAGAAACAACGGAACTGGTTCAGGTTCTTGAATCAACCTGTTTCGAAGCAGCGCATTTCCACACGGGCGAAGATTCGTCCGTCACGGATTTCTCAGCACTGCTTCAGGAAGGTTCGCGACGATGAGTACTGTGGAAAATACTGAAACAGCAAAGACTTCAACCGTGAAACGTCAAAAGCGTGGAGTTCCGGAAGGCCTTTGGCTTCGATGCGACGGCTGCGGTGGCACTGTCTTCCGCAAGCAGGTCGAGCAGAATCAGAATGTGTGTCCGGAGTGTGACCATCATTTCTACGTTCCCACGGCAATGCGAATCCGGCAGCTGCTTGATCCGGACAGCTTTGAAGAGTGGTGGGCCGACATGTCTTCCGGCGACCCTCTGGGGTTCGCGGACCGCAAGAGCTACAAGGAACGTGTCGTTGATGAGCAGAAGAAGACGGGCATGAAGGATGCCTGCACCGTCGGACGTGGCTACATGCGTGGTCGTCCGCTGGTCTTCGCAACAACGGACTCCGCGTTCATCATGGGAAGCATGGGCTCCGTGGTTGGTGAGAAGCTGACCCGCGCGGTGGAGAAAGCGACCGAGCTGTCACTGCCCCTGGTCATTATCAGCGGTTCCGGCGGTGGTGCTCGTATGCACGAAGGCATCATCTCCCTGATGCAGATGGGCAAGGTCTCAGCGGCACTGGCTCGATTCCGTCGTGCTCACGGGCTGTTCATCTCCGTGCTGACAAATCCAACCATGGGTGGCGTGGCCGCAAGCTTCGCATCCCTGGGCGACATCATCATCGCGGAACCACAGGCTCTGGTCGGATTCGCAGGTCCTCGAGTTGTTCAGGCAACCTGCAAGATCGACCTGCCTGAAGGTTTCCAGACCAGCGAATTCCTTCTGAAGCACGGTTTCGTCGACCGCATTGTTCACCGATCAGAAATGCGATCCGAACTGGCTCGCCTGATCGACTACGGCGGGCGATAACGTCAAAGGACGTCGCCTTCGTAAACGTCGAAGTTGCTAGTGCTCCGTCAGAAAAACGAAGAGGGGTTCGCCACAACAAAGAAGAAGGGTTCGTCACAACAAAGAAGAAGGGTTCGTCATTCCCGCGCAGGCGGGAACCCAGCTTCAACGTTCTGGGTTCCCGCCTCCGCGGGAATGACAGCTAGACCAAAATTGTTGATGTGACAAACCACCAGGGGCGGCATTCGCATCCCGAAACAAAGCAATCAACAGGCTCCATGTCGAAGGACATCGGAGCCTGTTTTCTTTCAGCCCAGCACTTCCAGTGGCTCCACACCTTCCGGAACCAGTCCGACACCTTGAGCCCTGCGGCCCAGTTCTTTCAGAGCGTTGGATCCGACGGATCCCAGGTTCACGGTCCAGTCGTTGACGTAAAGTTCCACGTGCTTCATCAGCACGGTGTCGTCAAATTCCTGAGCGTATTCTCGCATCGTCGGCAGTGCGATGTCCGGATTCTTCAGAGCCAGTGTCAGCGAATCATGAATGACCGCCTGGACCTTGCCGAGGACTTCACTTCCCAGTTTCCGTCGCGCCATGATTCCACCGAGAGGCAGGGGGCAGGACGTTGCGCGTTCCCAGCGAGTTCCGAGGTCCTCGACCAGACCCAGCCCTTCATTCTGCCAGGTGAACCGACCTTCATGAATGCAGACGCCAAAATCAGCGCGGCGAGCTTTCAGGTCCGGCATGATCTCCGAGAACACCACATGCTTCACCTGCGTTGTCTTCGGATAGAACAGGGAGAACAACAGTGAAGCCGTTGTGTGCTTTCCGGGACACAGCGTGACCTGGCTGGCGTTCGAGGGACTTGTGCCAGCCTGAGCACTCAGGAGCAACGGGCCGACTCCAAATCCCAGCGCGGAACCCGACGGCAGAACCACCATGTCCTGTGAGAGCATCAGTGCGGCATGGAAGCTGGTCTTTGCCACATCAAACTCGCCCGCGAACAGTCGATCATTTAGTTGCTGAATGTCGATCAGTTCCACATCAAACTGCAGGCCTCGCCAGTCAACGCTGCGAGTCATCAGGCCGTGAAACGCGAACGTATCGTTTGGGCACGTCGAAATTCCCAGATGAATCCTGGTCACACAAACTCTCCCGCCTTCACCAACTCAGCAACCGCCTTCAATGCAGCGTCGACTTGCCACCGAGACTTCTCACGGTCTCCCGCGACATTCGAAATTCCTCGAACAACACGCAACGGAATGTTGGCGAGTCGACACGAAGCTGCAACTGCGTACGCTTCCATATCTTCTGCTTCCGCTTCCGGGAACAGACGAAGCCGGTCCTGAACATCTGCCACAGAAGACGAAGCCGCACAGCAGGTGACAAGCAGAGAGCCGGACTGTGTGCCGAGGCTTTCGCGATCACGGAAGGTCAGTTGTTCGCCCGATCGAGTTTCCAGCTGCAGCCATCGGCTCCATCCCAGTTGTTCCGCCGTCTGGAATTCGGAACCGCTGCCAGCACCGACTCCATAACACGCTACTTCGGAAAACTCTTCCGCCGTTCCAACTTCAAGAGCCTTCCCGTACGTCCCGGCAATCCCAAGAAGCAGTACCTTCGCTGGCTGAAAGTGGTTCAAAAGCCGAGTCGTCTGGATCCCCGCCAGAATGGGGCCGAAGCCACAGATCTCGACCGAACACCCTGCGAGTGAAGAACATTCCGCTAACAACGGAACCAGCTTCTGCCGCTCAAACTCCGTTGGCACAAGAATCAGCAGACCCGACATGACGACATCCAGGCCCGGCAGCACCGAGGCAGTTGAGGAAACGTGATTCAGTTAATCCAGGCAGCGACGAAGATATACAGGATCCCCAGCCAGACAACGCCAAGGATATGCCAGAAGCCAGCAGCGAAGGAAACGCCCCACGAGTATTCATGGTCATAGCGGTCAGCAAACGCGCACAGGGTTACCCAAAGGAGAACCGATTGAGCGACGATAAAATGCATGCCATGCAGGACGGTGAACATTACCACCGTCGCCGAAATGCCCATCTGTGCCTGTTCGGGAGTTCGCACTCCCTTGTCGATCGCCCAGAGGCCATAACCCTGGACGGAAACAAACAGCATGGCGGCCGCTAGTGCCTTGATCATCGACCTTCGAAAGGGCACCTGCTGTTCACGACGAACGTAGGACTTCGCCTGTTCGATGAACGTGCTTCCAGCGATCAAAAGCAGAGTACTGACCACAAACGCGAACGGAATCCGCAGTTTCTCACCGGGAGTCTGTCTTCCAAACAGAGCTCCCAGCAAAAGTCCACCCGCGATCACGGCCACTGCCTGCAGGATGGTGGCGGCGAAGAATCGGCGAGCCAGTACGGCCCGAACTAATGTCCAGCGGTCGTTCATAGTTCACGATGATTCAGCGACCTGCTCACCGCGTCTACTTTTGCGCGGGAGCCAGTTCCTGCTGGATCATAGTGCAGAGCCGCGATTTTTGAATCTCCCCATTCACCGTGGAATTAGGGAACATCAGTTTTGGAACTGAACCTGATCCCACTTTCACGTACAGGTCCACGTGTCGCTTGATGTACTGCGACGGAACCTGGGAATCCAGTTCCTTACGAAGCTTGTCAGCGCCAACCAGCTTTTCGGCCTGAGCCTTCGCGGCGGCTGGCGTGCGTGATCCTTCAAACAGCCAGTTATGAAATTCATGGAACTTGGATGCGTCGGCACGCCAAACGGCGACCGCGATGCGTCCCAGTTCGCACGCACCGTAATGCCCGCCACCGGACGCTGCTCGGTTACAGGACGATTCCAGCGGCACTGGCAGAGCCACGATCGCCAGGTCGTCACCGAACTGCTCAAAAGCGCCTTTGATGGCGGAATGAGTGTTTCGGCAGTGAGGACACGTGTAATCGAACATCTCGACAAAGATGTACTTGGCATCGGGTGAACCCAGAATCGGCCACTGCTCGACGTTTAGAGTAATTCGGTTTCCAGCAACGGTCACAGTGCGAGGTTCTGGCTTTGGAGCTTCCTCTTTCTTTTCGCCTTCCGGTTTCGCTTCGTCTTTCTTCTCACCGTCTTTTGCTGCTTCATCCTTCGCCGCGCCATCCTGAGCAGTCGTCGGAGAAGGGGTTCCTTCCTGCCAGACAATGTTGGTCAAGCCCGTGCGGAACGGAAGAATCAACAGCAGTGACGAAGATGCAACGCTTGGCTGTCCGTTGGTCTTATCACCGTCTGATTCCGTTGACGTCGATGTGGCATCGGTCGGAGGTTCAAACGTTTCCGTCGGCGGAGCAAACTCTTCGGCCGGGGCATCAAAGGTCTCGCCAGGAGCACCAAAGACCTCGCCGTCGCCTTCTTCCGTCGTCGTAGCCGCCATGTTGTCGTAGCGGATGATCTCCATGTTCTCAGGTTCTGGCGTCACGATCTGAATGGTCATCAGTCCGGCGACACCAGCTGTGCCAAGCGTTCCCATCCACCCTTTGAGTGAAGAGGGCAACGTTCGGGACATCACAGCCATCGCGGCAAGAATCAAGCCGCAGGAATGAACAGTCAGACAGTACCAGCAAAGGTGCTTCAGAACGAAGACCTGCAGGGCGATGAAGTACAAAGCCGCCATACCGGCGGAGAAGAATCCGGCAAACAGTCCCGTTTCCACCAGTCGTCGAAAACCTGCCGGGGCAGGGCGGCGAACAAACAGGAGCAGCGACAGCATGGCCGCATACAATCCGAAGGCAGGCACACTGACGGGCAGCCCAAAGACTTTGGACCATTTGCTGGTCAGTACGTGACCGCAGTCAAACACGGTCCCGCTACCACAGCCATAAACCGGCTGCATGTTGAAGGCGGTCCATGCGAGATACGCCGAGATGCCCAGCGCGGTGACGCACAGCCCACGCATCAGCCATGTTTTTCCAGCGGAAAACAGAACGGCGGATTCCGATGAGCCAGATAGTTCGGAGCACATGGTCCCGGAGGAGAGGTCCATGAACACACCTTCGGCGCAGACTTGCTGCCAACAGATCCCACTGTGATTGACCCAGTCCCAGACGGCAATGCGGGCCGTCAACATTCCCGGCAGATCGTTTCGCTCCCCAGCGACGATCTGCGAAGTTCCAATGTGCTTCATCAATGCTGCGAATGATCTTCGTCACGGACACATCGAACTGGCGGCCTGCGCGCACCTGTTCGAACGTGCCAGATACCGACTCTCAAGAATATACACGCTCTTTAGGTCGCCGTGTTGCAAAATTCTAACACGCCCGATTTTCCGCAAGAATACCGATTTTCGCACCATCCAGTTCCCGGCCTCTCGCTTCAGAGAGACGTTGCATCCGGTGCAACCCAACGAACCACAATGGTGCCTTGTGATGCACCACAACGCCCCAACCAACCGCCGACCCAAGGCAGCCGGGTTTCCCCTCCAGGTGATCAGTCCTTCGAATCCGAACAACCCAATCATTCCTGCCAACGCCCTTCGCCCAACGGATCGCGTCACCAGGATTTCGCGTCCGGCAGTGACTGCTGAACTAGGTTTCTCTGGTGCCTGTTGACAAAACGCATCTTCCTGAAGATCAGCACACGGGATTCTGAAGAATTCGCCGCCAGTCCCAAAGTGCTGCTCAATCACCGAAGCCGCTCATGTTACCAGGACATTCAGAGCACACGCCTGACCGGGATGTTCGGGTTCGAAACGGCAGATTTCCTGCAATTTGGCATGAAGCCGCGGTTTCTCCACGTAATAATCCTAAGCCTCACTGATCCTGATGCCTCGGCGGCCACGGCATGATGGACCATTGATGCTGTCCATCTTCCTCTCCCGAATCCTGACCAATCTGGAGGCAGAATGAACTCCGGTTCCATGGATGAATCTGCTCCCCGCCGTTGCCTGATCCAGGACAAACGCCGCCTTGCGGACGTGGAGCAGAAACAGGATCGAGTCCGTCAGTTTCTGAATTCCTGCGGCGCCGATGCACTGCTGCTGCAGGACCCGGCGAACCTGGCATGGTTCACCGCCGGAGCCGATCTGACTCGCAATTCCCCCGACAGCTGCCAGACCAGCCTGTTCATCACCGAAGAAGCGAGGCTGTTTGCAACGAATGCGGTTGATTCATCACAACTGTTCGAACGGGAAGCGTTTGGCCTCGGGTTCCAGCTGAAGCAGCGAGAATGGTATCAGCCTCATAGTTCGCTGATCGAAGATCTGTGTCGAGGTCGTCGAGTCGTCAGTGACTCCGGCTTCGAAGGAACAAAGAACGTCGCCAAACGCCTTCAGAAACTCCGGCTGCCTTTGACAGAGCTGGAAGTGGAGCGGTATCGCAAGCTCGCTCAGGTTCTTGTTCACTCTGTCGAAGTGACCTGCAGCCATGTTCGAAAAGGACTCACGGAAGCCGCGATCGCAGGAGAACTTAGCCACCGACTGACTCGCCGCACTATCACGCCCGTGCGAATTCAGGTCTGTGCCGATGGAAGAAATCAGCGCTATCGCCACTGGTCTTTTGGCGAAGACCCGATCGAAAACTACGTCACCGTCTCCTGCGTCGCCCGGCGCTGGGGTCTCCACTGCGCGGTGTCACGCACGGTCTGCCTGAACGAAGTTCCGCAGGATCTCTGGGCTGCCCACCAGAAGGCTCTGCTGATGCATGCCACGGGCATCTTCTTTTCTCGCTCGGGCCAGCAGCTGAAAGACGTCTGGCCCAAGGTGCAGCGCATCTATGAAAAATTCGGGCTGCCCTCCGAGTGGCAACTGAGCGATCAGGCCGACGTGATGGGCTACCGTCTGCCGGAACATCAGCTGACACCGGGTTCCGAATTTGAACTCCAGGCTCCGACGCCCTTGTTCTGGCATCCGGGTGTTGCTGCCGCGATGCCGGGCGACACAGTTCTGGTTCAAAACGGTGGCTGTGAGATTCTGACAGGCTCCACGGCATGGCCAGACCTGCGAGTGCAGGTGAAAGGCCACGACGTGACCTGCCCCGGACTTCTGCTGATCCACGATGCCAAGGTCGCAGCAAAGACCTCACAGGACCAGCCTGTCCATTCATTGTTTCAGGGCTTTGAGTTCCACGACGAACCCGACGATACGCGAGTCGATTCCATCTGGGAACTCGACATGACATCCAACCGTTCGGTCTTTGACGAAAGCGATTCTTCGTACTCCGAAGAATCGGTCCTCGATTAGCAGCTCGCTGAAGAACCAGAAGATCGCCATCTCGTCATTCCCGCGCAGGCGGGAACCCAGCCATGCGATTCATAACCGCAGATGAACGCGGATCAACGCGGATGGAACAACACGAACACAACGGCGAGCGACGCGTATCAACACGTTCACAAAACACCAAACGTCTCAAACGCTTTGGTTGCCGACATGCCCTGTCGAATGGCATCACGCACCTGATTTTCCGCGTGAGCCTTCTGCCATGCGGCGCGAACAACTTGCTGCTCGACTTCCTGTGGAACAACGACGATTCCATCTTCGTCCGCAGCGACAAGATCACCGGGCCGGAAAACAACTCCATCCAGTTCCACCGGCACGTCCACATCGATCACGCGCTGACGATCCCGGCTGTCATAGGGATTGGCACCGCGAGCGAACACGGGGAAGTTCATGGTTCGCATCTTTGCAATGTCACGCACGGCACCATCCACAATCACGCCGATGCAACCCGTATTCCGAGAGGCCGTCGTCAGCAATTCACCCCAGATGCCTGACCGGTTCGATCCAGCCGCAGCACAGATCAACACATCATCCGGCCGACAGGAATCGACGGCTTTCAGTTCCAGTTCGTAAGGCACTGGATCCACATGCGCCATGTCAGCCCACAGCGTCGTCTTGCAGCGACCAATCAGCGTCACGTGAGGAATCGTGATCGGTACGATCGGAAGGCGAGGCGACTGGTGGCGATAACCTGCTGCATCCAGCGAATCGCACAACAACGGAACCGACAACACCTCGCGCATCATGGCCAGAGTAATCACATCAGGTACCGAACTGCTCATACGAAAACCTCAACCTCTTTATTAGTAGCGGAAGGGCGCGAGCCCTCCGATTAGTGCAGCCAGCGAACATCTAACATCAAACCGGTGAAGGGTGAAAGGGCTTCAGCCCTCATTCAACCCTTCAACACCCTCACACACTGTACGTCGTCTTCAGGCAAGCGAACAACGTGAGCGGGAACAGGCAACGAGCCGGCAGGCTCCCCCGGGGTCAAGGGGCTCTTCAGCCCCTTGTCCAGAGATCGGTGACCGGGAAGCCACCGTCAACAATTGGCGTTGGCCGTCCCTGCGCATCTGGAACACGAAGGTCCGGATCAATGCCAAGTGCATGATAAACCGTCGCCGCCAGATCTTCCGGTCTCACCGGAGTTTCATTCGGATAGGCCGCATCTTTGTCGGATGAGCCGTACAGAGTCCCGCCAGGGATCCCTGCGCCGGCGATGACCGATGAGAACAGAGTACTCCAGTGGTCACGACCCCAGTTGGCGTTGGCCTTTGGAGTTCGCCCCATTTCGCCGGTGGCAATCACCAGTGTCTCCGACAACAGTCCTCGCTCTTCCAGATCCAGCAGCAGAGCGGAACACGCCTGATCAAACGTTGGCAGCAGCCTGGTTCGAACATCATCGCTGTTCCGATGAGAATCCCAGCTATAGCCATCGACGCAGTCATAATGCACCGTCACGTAGCGGACGCCCGATTCAACCAGTCTTCGAGCCATCAGGGTCGACTGACCGAACAGATGTCGCCCATAACGATCTCGCACGGTCGCATCTTCATTGCGAATATCCAGCGCGCTGCGAATCTTCTCCGAGGTCATCAGCGAAAACGCTCGTTCGCGAAACGCATCAAACCCAACAGAGGCTGACGACTGTTCAAGAAGGTCGATTCTTTGTCGCTCGGAATCGAACTGTTCGAGCAGACTGCGGCGACGGGACAAACGACTTTCGGAAACCCCATCCGGAGTTTTCAGGTCCGAAATCTGAAACGACAGTTCTTCATCCGCACAGACCCGCCAGTAGGGATTGTCGTCGACGGACTTCTTCTGAATGCCGGTCGTCAATGGGTTGTATCGAGTCCCCAGCCAGCCCGCATGCTCTCCCGGTCGAGGATACTGGCCTTTCTCCTGCAGCGCGCCGAGCGAATTTGGCAATACCATGTAGGATGGCATCGCCCGGCTTAAACCCGCGCTTTGCTGGTCGACATATTCCACAATCGAACCCATCGACGGCCAGTCTTTGGGAGTTGGTGAAAAGCCACCGCCGATCGGAACATGCCAGCGTTTTCCCGTCTGAAGATAATGGCCGCCGCCGCTGTGATCGTTGAAGGAATGCGACATCGTCCGAATCACCTGGTAGCGATCGGAAATCTCGGCCATCCGAGGAAGATGCTCGCCGATCAGCAGACCAGGCGTTCGACTGGCGATCGGCTTGTATGGGCCTCGAATCTGTTCCGGCGCATGTGGCTTCAGGTCAAACGTTTCAAGCTGACTGGGTCCACCGAACAGAAACAGAAAGATGACAGACTTCGCTTTGGCAATCGGGCGACTCTCGGACTCAGCGGCTTTCGATTCGGCAGCAAGCAACTGAGGCAGAGACAATCCCAGCAACCCAGCTCCACCGGCGCTCAAGATCTGACGACGAGGAACACCATCACACGCAGCTCGAGGATTTCCGTAGATCGTCAGCATGGCGGGCACCTTTCTGCTTCAGCGCGAAGAGTGGGTCGCGTTTGAAGCAGACGGACAACGAGGTGGGAGGACGGCAAAGCCGGCAGGTTCCTTAGGCGTAAAGGTTCACGCTCAGGAAACGGGGACCTGCATTCTGGCCATCCGTCACAAATTCATCAACGGCCAGTTTTGCCGTCAAAGAAAATCGCGGGAAGTTTGAGCACTCTCCGTGAGGCCGTGGCTGGGCATCCGGTCGCGGTACGCGAGGTGCATTTGGGCCGTGGCCAGATATTCCGGGTGAGCAATCCCGGCCGTTTTCTTTCGACCGTTCTTCGGAGCCCAAAGTCCTTTCTTCAGGATCCTCGCTTCGCTTTCGGCCTGACGCAGCTGCGGCTCCAGATCTGCGGGAAGCCCAAAGTCCGGAAGCAGCTTCACGAGCCCATCCGCCAGCATTTCTTCATTTAGCAGTTTCCCGTTTTCGTCGTACACCCACGCAAGGACTCGACCATAGCGGTCCTTCTTTGCCGAGTCGACTCGAAGGGAGACAGATGCCCCTTCGATGCGCGACTTCAGCCATTCTGATGCTTCACTCGAATACGGCTGAGCGGGCTGATCTTCATGAGACACCTCCGGCGCGTCGATTCCGAGCATACGGACGCGACGACCATCAGTCAGATCAAAGGTGTCTCCATCCAGAACACGTTTTACGGTCGCGGTCTCCCGATGGCCCTGAGTCCCTGGCGTTTCAGGCTTAAACACAGCCATCCTGAGAAACGCAAAAATGACGAAAACGATCATCGCGGTTGTCGCCGGAGTCGGCGAACGTCGCAATGACCGTTTCGTCATGGAACTGACGAGGCCCGAAAAGCCTCGGCGATGATGATGCCCGCCGGCTCGATGTCTGTTTCCGCTCACGTGATTCGCTGGCCTGAAACAGACTCGCACCCTGCGTGCATAAGACTTACGAAGAGTTGAATGGGACAACTCCATTCGGCGAAGTGAACACATCCCCTGATCGCATCGGAGACGTTTCTCCGATGTTGCTCGATCAGGTTAGCGGGCCACTTCCGCCAAGTCTATCTCCCACCAGAGCTGGGTCGCGTTTCAATCACATCAGCAGGACGAGAATCAGGCGACGAAGCCCGACTGGAACTGCGACGTGCTGGCTGACTTGGCAGCGCCGGCAGAGCGGGCTGCGCTGGCACCGGCTTACGGATGGCCTGATCAGCTGGTGCTGCGGGAGCAACAGCCGCCGGCTCCATATTGTAAAACGATGGCGGTTGCGGTGGCGCAAAAGCCGGTCCGCCCCACGATGAGATTCTGTCGTAGTTTGTTTGGTTCTCATCGATGTACTGATGGGATGAGACAGTACCATCGTCTCCGATTCGGAACGTCAAAGTGGACCCATCTTCCGGGCAGGTCAAAGCCACCGTACAGATCCGGGCAGCAGGTTTCGAAGAACTGGGAAGACGAACGCGCGACACATTCTTCAATGCCGCTGACACTCGTGCTTTCAGAGCCTCGACGTATTCCTGGTCGTACCCCGGCATTCCAGATCGAGTGAATACTCGGTCCGTCAACAGGGACTCCGCATTCTCTGCCTTCATGAGTTCTCGTCGAGCCGCATCCCATTCGGATTCAGGCTCCGCATCCTGCGCACCCTCGGACTTGCCATTGCCAGATGCTCTGGGAGCCAGCGAGATTCCCGGCAGCGTGCGCCGATACAGCAACCCACCATCCTGAATCCAGATCAGATGAGATTCCTGTTCGGACCGGTAAAGCGGTACGCCCAGCGCGATGTTGACATCAGGTGAATGATTCTTGCCGACAATCGCCTTGTTGATCAGGCTCTCCAGAATCTTGAGGTCTTCCTGCAACGCCTTACGCTCTTCGTCCGGGATCGCAGTCACTTCAAGGATGATCGGCATGGATCGAGGAGTATTCGGACTGCGAAACGCAACACGCCCAAATAGAGCCTGTGCATCCTGATATCGGCCCGTCGTCGACAACCCATTCTGACCAGATGTCGCTGGAGCCAGTGTGGCTGCACTGGACGAAGGCACTGGAAGTTCGTCCAAACGCGGCGACACAGGTTCT
The DNA here is from genome assembly GCA_016795145.1 of Planctomycetaceae bacterium. Lineage (GTDB taxonomy): Bacteria > Planctomycetota > Planctomycetia > Planctomycetales > Planctomycetaceae > SXXK01. Next base: position 7,385 of record JAEUII010000392.1, on the reverse strand, counting down.
GCAAGTGGCAGTCCATTTGGTTCCGGCAATACCGCAGGCTCTGGCAATGCCGCTGGCTCAGGCGGCGCCGCAGGTTCCGGTGCAGCAGGAGCAGTTGCAACATCGGCCAGCTCACCATCCTGAGCCATCGCTTTGGAGTTCACGCTGATGGAACTCACGCCCACCGCGGCTCCCAGCAACAACAGTCGTACCCAGACATTCCACTTCAACATTCGCATGGTTTCACCCTTCGAGAGAATCAAAGTTAGCTTCAGAATCAAAAGTGTTTGGTTTGTGGTTTCAGTAGGTCCTGCCTGCCGGGCAGGACTTCGCGGCTTGCCGCGACTTCGGTGCAGGTGATCATTCGATGCAGCCTGCAATCCTCGCTGGCTTGCACACAAGGTTCGCCTTCCGGCGAAAGTCCTTTCCGGCAGAAAGGACCTACACTAAAACTGAGGAGCTTTGCCATTCAGCGGCTGTATGCCCTCGGAGCTGCCCGTACGCGTGACCGCTTCCAGTCGCAGAAGTTCTCGACGAGTCCTGATGATTTGAGACTCAGCTTCCACCGCCAATTTTTCGAGGTCGTTTCGCAGCGTGATCTGGTTCTCAAGAATGTCCGAGATCATCTGTCGTTCCTTGAGCTTCTCTGCGGGATCGGTTGTTGCCTGCAAGTTCGCCAGTCGCGCCGAAATGATTCGCTCAGACTCGGATTCAATCAGCGGGGTCAGCCGAGCCTTGTCAGCGGTCAGCGTTTGAATCTGATTCTGCATTTCCTTTCGAACGTCCGTCATCAGCTCGCCGCGTATCTCTGAGGCGAGCTCTTTGCGAAGCGCGAGGAGGTCCGGTTGCTTCGCATTGGAAACCTGCCACCCTGCAAGAAACGCGGCCGTCAGTGCGAGCAGAACTGCAGCGGCTGTCAAAACTGACTGACGCGATCTGCCAACAGATCCAGGAACCGATTGCGATCGTGCCGAAGCAGTAGGTTCCGGGCGAGCCTGTCGGACAGGCTGCTCAATGCTCGATGTCGTTGACGCGGTGAGCCTGCCAGAAGCCATTGCTGTCGATCCAGACGTAACAGGCGACCCAAGAGTCCATGCGTCCAGCTTCGACTGCACTGACTTCCAGCCAGCAATCTTCGCCGCACAGTGTGAGCAGTGCTTCAAATGATCCTGCAGAATGGCCATTTGAGATTCATCACACTCGCCATACAGAAATGGCATCCAGTCGCTGTCGTCAGGATGGGATGCGAAATCGAATTCAGTTTTCATACAACACCATCAACACAACAGGTGACTCAAAATTCGACATCATTCATGACGCGACATCTTTCATGACGCGTGATCATTCATGACGCGTGATCATTCAGGGCATGTGATCATTCAGGGGCTTCAATCGTTTCTCCAGCCGACTCAACGCGTCTGCCAGTCTCGAATACACAGTTCCCAGTGGCAGGTTCAAAATGTCGGAGATCTCACGGAGCTTCAGATTCTGATAATGCCTCAGAACCAGAACCTCACGCAGATCATCCGGAAGTTCCAGCAGCGCGACTTTCACGTGCTCCCGAACCTCTTCACCTTCCGTACCATCCGGCGATCCGCGGTGATCCGCAAGTTCGCCAGGCAAGGCATCCGACTGATAACTTCGAGCCTGCCGACGGCGGACATCATGAGCCGAATTTACCGCGATTCGCCACATCCATGTTGTGAACTTCGATCCGCCCCGAAACTGCTCCCGCGCCGTGAAGGCTCGGGAAAAGGCCTCCTGCACCGCATCCTCCGCGTCGTGCAGATTTCCCGTCAGTCGATGACACATCTCCGTCAGTCGCACCTGCCAGCGCAGGACGAGCTGATGGAACATCTCCTGGTCCGACCGTGCGCAGACGATGGCCATCATCGCCTCGTCAGTCATCAGGTCGAACAGTGTTGAAGCAGAATGTTCCAGGGGAATAGCCAAAGACCCGACTCTCCGAAGCGTCTTTTTATTCGTTCCAGCCCCGTGCGATTCAGTTCTGAACCGCAATGGGGTTGCCTCTTGGACGAACGGCCCGCTGGTTTTTCCTGGAACATTTCCAGGATTTCTTTTTCCACGCGGCTCGGAATTCACTGAAACCCCGGAAGCGCCTATCCTTCGGACCCTTAAACACATTACCTCGTTGTCCCCCTGACAACCACTGTGGGTCGGATACCCTGTCCGGCCGAAGATTAGTGACTGTTTGACGATGACAGTTTGGCGATGACACCTTGACGGCGATGACCGTCAATCACGAATGACTCGACTGAAAGGAACGCATGGACGCTCTCAGGATCACGCTCAAGGACCTTCGGCTGCTGTCGCGTGATCGCCGTGCGCTCGTGATTCTTGTGGCCATGCCGATGGTGATCATCGCCATCGTCGGATCATCCACCGGACGTCTTCGTGAAAACCGGGCACAGAATCGCCAGGGCCTATACATCGAGGTCGCTGATTATTCTCAGACAGAATCCTCTAAACGTCTGGCAGGATTCCTGGCCAGCTATGAAAACGTCCTCGTTCGTCCTGTCGACACAGCGGCCTCGTCTGCTCCGACTCGGGAATCGCTGGAAGCCGAACGACCTCAGGGGGAAACGGATGCTCGACTGATCATCGGCCCCGAATTTGAAACGATCGTCCGCTCGAAGTCTCCTACCGAGCTCACTTCACCGGACGAGACGACTCGAGCCAAAGGGCTGTCCGCTCTGGACATGAGCCTTGTGTTCAACGAAAGCGCTGCAGACCCGATGATGGAGGGACTGTCAAAGCTGCTGGTGAAGCTGTCACTTCAGAATGCAATCCTGCCGATCCTGGCGGAGAAGGTTCCGTCATTTCGCGGCGCCGCGCGACGGTCTGTTATCCCGGAAGCATGGGAGAAAACGGCGACCACAGACGCCAAAGCGGCTGAAGCAGGTAACCGTGTTTACCAGTTCTTCATTCCAAGTTACACGGTGCTGTTCGTCTTCTTCCTGGTCAACATCATGGGTCGTTCATTTCTGAGCGAACGTGATACAGGAACACTTCGACGGCTTCGAATTTCTCCGGTCAGTCCTTCCGCCATCCTGATCGGGAAGACGCTTCCCTTTCTGGTCCTGTCACTCATTCAGACGATGATCCTGATGATCTCTGGAAAGATCCTGTTCGGAATGTCCTGGGGTTCTCAGCCGTGGCTGCTGATTCCCATCATGCTTTGCACGTCTTCTGCGGCGACAGCACTGGGATTGATGTTCTCCACACTCGCGAAGACAGAATCGCAGGTAAGCAGTTTTGGGAACCTGATTCTGCTGTCCAGCGCTGGTATCAGCGGTTGCCTGGTTCCTCGCGCATGGATGCCGCCACTCAGTCAGAAGATCAGCCTGATGACGCCACATGCGTGGGCGCTGGATGCCTACGGAGAGCTGCTGACGAAAGACATCCCATCGCACTCGGTGATTGGTCAGTCATGCATTGCTCTGCTGTCATTTGCGACTGTCTTCTTCGTCATCGGACTGTATCGATTCCGTTCTGACGCTGTTTAACACGCGACGATCAACGACAGTTGTCGTACTGAAGAGCAGAGCAGGGCTCGAACGTTCACGAACATGTCAGCCTGAACAGCAGAAGTACAATCAGACCTTACCGGTTATGTCGCGCTTTCGGGTTGATCATTGAAGTCGTGTTAATTTGCTCGGAACGAGTTTGCGGAGAATCACGATCGCCCTCGTCCTGCGCCGAAGCGAATAGCAGTGTCGATTCTTTTTGCCACGGATGGCCTGCTCCATGCGCAAATTCTGCCGGTGCGTTCTTCCACTGCTTTTGTCGTTGATCGTATTCCCTGGATGCGGTTCTTCGAATCCGTTCGTTCGAAAGGACAACAGGGAAGATCATCACGCGCTGATTGCTGATGCTGCAACCGTCTCACAGGCGGAGACAAAACCAGAACAGGTCACTGAACCTGACCAGGCGAAGATTCAGACAGTGGCCTATGAAACTGCGGATGTCGCTGCTGGCGTTTCGCAGGACGCTGTCACGACCGGTGATAACGCGGGCTCCAGCGCGGTGCCGCCAGTCAGCAATGCGGCCGACACCGCCATCGAATCGCCATCAAGGGCCGACGAGTCTCCTAACGCAGCCGCGGAGGTTCCTCCTGCACCTGTTGCGTTCGACTCGGTCGTCGCTTCGGTTTACCGCTCTTATCCTATGCTTCAGTCCGCCCTGCAGACTCGCAACGTCGCCTTTGGGCAGACTCTGGGTGCCTCAGGCGCCTTCGACATGAAAGTCAAAGGTGCGAGTGAAAACGGGGTGATGGGGTTCTACGAAAACTATCGTCAGGCCCTCGGCATTGTGCAGCCAACTTACTGGGGCGGCGAAGTCTTTGCCGGCTACCGCGTTGGTAATGGAGACTTTCAGCCGTGGTACCTGGAACGACAGACGAACGAAGGCGGCGAGTTCAAAGCCGGCGTCGAAGTTCCGCTCGCACGCAATCGCGATATTGATGACCGTCGTGCCGACTTGTGGAAAGCCGGACTGAACCGACAGCTTGCGGAACCGGATATTCAGGCTCAGCTGATTGATTATGTCCAGCAGAGTTCTTACGCCTACTGGGACTGGGTCGCCGCGGGGGAATACCATCAGATTGCTCAGCGTATTCTTCACCTTGCGGAAGATCGAACCGCGCGCATCGAAACTCAGGTGAAAGCCGGCTTCGTTGATCCTCCAGAGCTGACAGACAACCTTCGACTGGTTTCGATTCGACAGGCAAAGCTCGCAGATACTCGCCGCAAGCTCCAGCAGACCGCCGCAAAGCTCTCGATCTTTCTGCGTGACGAACGCGGCGAGCCCATCGTTCCGACGGAAGCGCAGCTGCCAGGATTTCCGGATCCAGCACCGATCGACGAATCAAAGATGCCGACGGACATTCAGCTGGCTCTCTCTCAACGACCAGAGATTCGCATGCTGGATATCATGCGAAAACAGGTTCAAATCGATTATTCCAACGCAGCCAACTACCTTCAGCCGGAACTAAATGCTGTCGTCTGGGGATCGCAGGATGTTGGCGAACCCACGAGCAAGAAACGCGACAAGTCTCCCTTCGAAACCGAGGCTTCGGTGTTCCTTGATGTTCCGATCCAGCGACGCAAAGCCAAGGGCAAGATGACAGAAACACAGGCGAAGATTGCTCAGCTTTCGGCAAAGCGTCGTTTGACAGAGGATAAGATCTCCGTTGACGTTCAGATGGCCTATGCCGCTCTCGAATCTGCGTGGGAGCAGGTCGCTGAGACTCAGGATGCCCTCGACAAAGCCGAAGACCTGGCGGCCCGAGAACGAAAGAACCAGGAGGCCGGCACCTCGGACCTCCTGAAGGTGGCTCTGCGAGAACAGTATGCCGCAGAATCCGCAGAGAAGCATGTCGATGCTTTGAAACTGTACTTCGAATCGCAAGCCGACTATCGAGCCGCGATGGCACAGGATCAGATCGACCGCTAAGAGTCCCGGGTAGCACAGGCGAAGCCTGTGACGCGCAGCGGCCAGTGTAGAACGGCTGTCCTCAGCCGTTAACCGCGAAACGCCTGCACAAAGCGATTGAGGACAATCGCTCTACAATTGGCGGGTAGCACAGGCAAAGCCTGTGACGCACAGCGGCCGGAAGCCCTGGGAAAAGCAATGGGCGCACAGTGCAGCCCAACTTGGCAACATGACATCCTGGCATCAGCTTCCGGCGCCTGCGGCACACGCACTGCGTGCGTGCTACCCAGTGTAGAACGGCTGTCCTCAGCCGTTGACCGCGAAACGCCTGCACAAAGCGATTGAGGACAATCGCTCTACACTGACGGCGAACTAACAAACTCGCGGGAAAGTCGGTACGCTGTCCTCGATCACTCCTGACCTGCCCCTACTTCCCACCTGCTGAAAGTTCGACCGATGAAGCTGCATGCTGGCACGCTTGTGATTTCCAACGGGCAACTGGTTGATGGAAACGGTGGACCTCCGGTTCCCAGTGCAACAGTCGTCGTTCAGGATGGCCGGATTGCGTATGCCGGTCCATCATCGCAGGCTCCCGTCGTTGATCCGGCAGCGAGGAGAATTGATGCAAAGGGAGGCTCCATTCTTCCCGGTCTCGTTGAAGCTCACTTCCATCCGACCTACTTCAACGTCGCGGCGCTGGAAGATCTCGACATCAAGTATCCAGTCGAATACGTCACACTGCTGGCGGCGGCGAATGCGAAGCTGGCTCTGGAATGTGGCTACACGGCAGCACGCAGTGGAGGTAGTCTGTTCAACATTGATGTGTGGCTGAAGAAAGCGATCGAATCCGACATCACGTTCGGACCACGCCTTGCCACCAGCGGCCGGGAGATTTGTGGTGTCGGCGGACTCATGGACTGGAACCCTGACTTCCGCAAGATCGGCATGGAAGGCCTGGTTCTTCTGATCAACGGCCCGGTGGAAGCTCGCTCTGCTGTTCGTAAACTTGTTAAAGACGGCATTGAATGGGTGAAGACTTATCCCACTGGTGACGCCGCCGCGCCGGACACGAACGACCATCACACATTGTGCATGACCTTCGAAGAAATGCACGCCGTGGTTGGGACAGCCCACAATCATGGGCTCAAAGTCACAGGCCATTGCCGCGCAACAGAAGGCATCATCAATGCATTGAAGGCGGGATATGACGCAATCGAACATGGAACCTTCATGAACGATGAAGCCCTCGATCTGATGCTGGCTCGGGACGTTCCGTGCGTTCCGGCACTGTACTTCGAATACGCAAGCATTCAGCGCGGCCCGGAATTTGGAATGTCGCAGCCGGTTATTGACGGGCACCAGGAAACACTCGATGGCGGCGCCGAGAGTGCTCGTCGAATTCTCAAGGCTGGCGGATGCCTCGGTATGGGTGGCGATTATGGGTTCGCATGGAATCCGCACGGTGACTACGCGCGGGAGCTTTCGTTCTTCGTGAACTTCGTCGGCTTCAGTCCGACGGAAGTTCTGACCTGCGCGACAAAGAACGGCGCAAAGATTCTCGGGCGGCTCAATGAAATCGGAACCGTCGAAACGGGCAAGCTCGCAGACCTGCTGATCGTTGATGGTGACCCGCTGGCCGACATTCGCATTCTGGAAGACCGCAGTCGATTCATCGCTGTTCTGCAAGGCGGGATTGTGAAGGCTGGGCAGTTGTCGCGTCCGAAACTGTAGAACGGCTGTCCTCAGCCGTTTCTGGTTTGAAGACATCAACCGCAAAGCGATTGAGGACAATCGCTCTGCACAGAAGCCCCGCGCAGAGCATCGTGGGCTCTGCGCGGCCCAACCTGGCAACATGACAGCCTGGCATCGGCTTCCGGCGCCTGCGGCACACGCACTGCGTGCGTGCTACCCAGTGTAGAACGGCTGTCCTCAGCCGTTTCTGCGTTTGAAAA
>JAEUII010000148.1 GCA_016795145.1 Planctomycetaceae bacterium | reverse complement strand
TTGCGGTCGACATTGCGATTCAGAAGTTCCTCCGAGGCTGAATGGAGGTACCGGAGTCAAACGCCATTCTGTCCGGTGCATTCGCTCTTGCGAATCGACCGAAATTCATGAACCATAAAGGACGTTATGGTTCATGGAGGGGTATGGGACGTAATGGGAAGGAATTGGTCGTTTGGGGGCCGACTGGTGCAGCAGAGGTGCCTCGGCTGATGCGGGTGGCTGGCGTCAAGGCGACTCGGCGGTTTTATGAGTTCTTCACGGCGAACATTCGAAATCGGAATACGAGACTCGCGTATCATCGAGCCCTCGTGGATTTCTTTGCGTGGTGCGATGATCGTCGACTGGCTCTGGATGATTTGGAACCGATCGTCGTCGCCTCGTATGTGGAGCATCTGGCGGCAACATACGCCAAGCCGACTGTGAAGCAGCATTTGGCGGCCATTCGGATGTGTCTGGACTGGCTGGTCGTTGGGCAGATCATCCCCATGAATCTATCGTCCTCGGTTCGCGGTCCGAAGTACGTCATCAAACGTGGAAAAACTCCAGTTTTGACGGCGGACGAAGCTCGGCAGTTGCTGGATTCCATCGACACGTCGACCATCATCGGACTGCGGGACCGAGCACTCATTTCGGTGATGCTGTTCACGTTTGCTCGAGTCAGTGCCGTCGTCGGGATGCAGGTGGATGACTACTATCAGATCGGTCGGCGGGCCTGGATCCGGCTGCATGAGAAAGGCGGCAAGCATCATGCCGTTCCGGCTCATCACACGGCGGAAGAGTACATTGATGCCTATCTCAGGGCTTCCGGGCATGGTGAAGACAAACTCGCTCCCCTCTTCCGTTCCGCTCTCGGCACGACCGGCCAACTGACGCAAAAACGGATGTCCCGGAATGATGCATTTCGGATGATCAAGCGGAGAGCCATGCGGGCAGGCCTCTCCAACAAAGTCTGCTGCCATACATTTCGGGCAACCGGGATCACGGCCTACCTGCAAAACGGCGGAACCGTAGAAAAGGCTCAGGCCATAGCGGCCCATGAGTCTCCTCGTACGACCAAACTCTACGATCGTACCGATGACGAAATCACGCTCGATGAGGTCGAACGAATCAGAATCTGAAGCCCCCCTGCCCTGTTCTGGCATCTCCGCTTCATCATGAAACTGCATCGCCCCATTGAATCGCCTTTCCTGTAATCGTTCCCACTACCACAGCAGGATCGGTGTTGAGTATCGCCCCACACTCCACGAGCCATCCGGTTGGCTCGAAACTTGAACCGATGGGACATGAAGGGCGTGTGCCATCAAAATGGTAGGCTCGATCGTCGACGCTCAACCGCACCCAATATCAGCAGTTTCTGCCGCTCTGCCAGAGTTCCGTGAGGGCCGGGGGGAGCGAATCTTGTGACGAATATCAGGTAGAGATGGCGAAATCTGTGGATCTGGAGCACATTAGATGATCATCGGACACAGGCTCAAGTCAGCTGTAACATGACCATGTGGTTCTAGTGGTTCAATTGTCGCCCTTGGAGCTCTCAACGTGCAAAATGTTGTGCCAACTTTACTGTTCATGTTGATCGCGATTCTGGTGCCAAGTGTCCTGGAGGGTGCACAGGACGGCCATGAGCAATCGGTTCTGCTGCAGTTTCCGGGGGAACATGATTTGGCGACGCTGGTTGACTATGTGAGTCAGCGGTTGCAGATCAAGATCATGTACGATGGTAATCTGGCAACTCGCAAGATCAATATCCGTGCTCCCAAGGATGTGCCGGTGGAGTCGCTGCTGGGAGTGCTTCAGAGTGCTCTGCGGATGAATGGGTTGGCGTTGATCGATACGAATACTCCGGGCTGGAAACGTGTCGTGGATGTGGCTCGACTGCATGAAGGTGCGGTCGAACAGGATGCTCAGAGTGCCATAGAGAAGAGCGGCGGGGAGACGCCGGTCACTCAGGTGTTTGTGCTGCAGCACGCCGACCCTGCTCAGTTGGAACAGAGCATCCGCCCGTTTCTCTCATCGGGAAGTACTACTGGCGTTCCAACAGCATCAGCCAACATTCTGGCTCTCAAAGAGCAACGAATGCTGATCGTGACGGACTTCGCGTCCAATATTGTGCGTTTGGAACGACTCATCAAACTAATCGACCAGCCTCGGGAATCCGTGGTGACGCGCTTTGTCCCAACACGAGTTCTGGATGCAAAGACTCTGTCCGAGAAGATCGAGAAGCTCCTGGACGCTCGTCGGCGGGCATCCGGGCAGGCTCCAGATGCAACAGCGTCTCGCGGTGCAGAAGTCGCCTTTGATGAACGAACGAATAAAGTCATTCTGGTCGGCACACAGCAGGACGTTCAGCATCTGGAGGAATACCTCAAGACACTCGATGTGCCTGTGGACATTCGAACAGAAGTGTATACTCCGCGTCGTCTGGCGGCAGAAAGGCTGCAGCGGATTGTCACATCCATGTTGGAAGTCAGAGAATCCAGGCCCGTCTTTCGCGTGGCAGTGGATGAAGATCAGAATCTGCTGATTGTCTCAACGACGGATGCGTTCCATCTGGAAATCGAAAGCATCCTTCAGAGGCTGGACACGTCGGTTGCAGAAACCGATCGAAATAGTCCTGTTCGCTACTACAAACTCAAATATGCCACGGCGGACGAACTGCTCGGGACAATTCGCAACCTTGAAGGTGCTCTCCGCAATGGTCAGAAATCCACAGCTGCCGCGGACAAGCAGACCCAGGGACGATTCGATCTCGATCAGAGTCGGAACTCGAAGGGTGTTAGTCGGCCGGAGACCGCAGTACCCGATGATGTGATGAGTCGGTCAGGGCAATTGCCTCAGGAGGTTGTGGATAAGGTCGCCGGTGCTGCTGCACAACTCAATGGGCCAAGGAATGAGCCAACGGCTCAGAAGTCTGAACTGACAGTCGATGTTGAGCCAAAGCCGTTGTCAATTACCGAAGCGGTCGGCAGAGCCCGCATCACTGCGGATGCGGCTGCGAACATGCTGATCATTGTTGCTACACCCGACGTTCATGAAGTGTATGCGGATCTGATCAAGAAACTTGACCAGCCTCGCCCTCAGGTCATGATCGAAGCAAAACTGGTTGTGATCGACACTTCGGATGATTTCACTTTGGGCGTGGAATTCTCTGCCGGTGATCGCAGCGGTCCGGAAAAGCTGTTTGCGTTTTCATCGTATGGATTCAGCGAAGTGAATCGAACGACGGGGGCACTCTCAATTCTTCCGGGTCTCGGCTTCAACGGTGTTTTGGTCGACCCCAGTGTGGCGGATGTCATTCTGCGAGCGGTTTCCAATCACCGCCGAGCCAAGGTGATCTCGTCTCCGCGGATTCTGGTCAATGATCATGCGACCGGATACTTAACCAGTGTGACTGAGGTGCCCTTCAGCAGCTTCAATACGTTCAACAACGTCTCATCAACTTCCTTTGCAGGATATGCCGAAGCCGGCACAACGGTCACTGTGACACCGCATATCAGTGAAGGTGAGCAGTTGAACCTGGAATACACATTCACCATGAATGCGTTTCAGGCATCCGCTTCAACTTCGGGACCTCCACCTCGGCAAACGGACGAAATCGAAAGCACGGTCACGATTCCCGACGGACACACCATCATTGTGGGTGGCCTGAATCGCTCCAATCACGCCGTCACTCGTGATTCGATTCCGTTTCTGGAACAGATCCCCATTGTCGAGTATCTGATCAGCAAGAACACCAGTCAGATGAGCGGAACGACGCTGTTTGTCTTTATCCGACCGGTCATCCTGCGAGACGACAAATTTCGAGACCTGAAGATGCTGTCGGAACGCGATACCGGACGTGCCAATGTCCCGGGCACGTTTCCTCAAAGTCGGCCGATCCTGGTAAGATGAGGCCAGTCCCATATCGCCAGTGATCTTCAATCCAGGGTAATTCCATGCCCGATTCGTCTCTGCAAGCAACCGACTTACGCGACATCGGTACACAACTCCGCCGACTTCGAGTGGAAGACCTGGACGGCTCGCTGTGGGATAAGCTACTCCGAGAATTTGCCGCCTCGAAGCTGAACGAACAACTGGCCTTCCAACAATCGCAGGATCTGACACCCCTTGAATGGAGCCGCTCGATCGGGGTTCAGGGAGATCTGGAACTGCAGTGTCTTGCTCGATATTGGAATGTTGACTACATCGAAGCCATCCCACAGTCATGGAAACCATGGAGTGAATTTCTCGACTCCACGCCCATTTCGCTCTGCCGTCG
>JAEUII010000067.1 GCA_016795145.1 Planctomycetaceae bacterium | reverse complement strand
ACTTGCGCCGGTCCACTTCAGCCGATATCGATGGTTTTGACTTCGGCTTTGAACTCTGGAATGCATCCCAGCGGCCAACGGGACAATAGTCGCCACCCCGAAGTGCCAGCAAGCGCAAAGCTGTTTTCTCCAAAGAATCGCACCGTTTGTAGCGGCAGGGCGCGAGCCCTCCGGTGAGTCTGCTTGATGAGGTCACCGGACGGCTTGCGCCGTTCCGCTAAAAATCCTTCACAGCTTTGCCTGCCCGGCAGGAATTGTCGTTTTCTTCTCCGGTGCTGACGGATCAAACGAAAGCAGTCGACCAGATTCCTTCAGCAGGAAGTCCGTGTCCATAAACGGCTCGTAGCTGATGTCCTGCCAGCGAATGCGCCCCTGACCGTCAATCAGGAAGGTTCCGTGCAAAGCCGCTTTCTCAAAGTCGTCGTAACATCGGTACTGACGAAAGGCGGCCAGTTCCGGATCAGCAACGAGCGGAAACGGATACGGAGTTTCGAGATCCTTCCACGCGCGATTCAGGTTTTCCTGTTTGTCAGTACTGACCGCGACCACTTCCAGGCCGGCCTTTCGGAAGTCTTCATACTTTGCAGTAATGGCCTTCAGCTGTTCTGCACAATGAAGGCATCCATAGCCAAGGTAGAAGACGACAACGACCGGCCGTCCTCGATAGTCGTGAAGCGACCGGGGCTTGCCTTCGACGTCTGTGAGAGTCCAGTCTTTTGCGGTCCCCGGTGACCATCGAAATGGCCCAAGTGCATCCAGGTTAGGGCGTGTCCCCAGGTCTGCGGGCTTCTCCAGCGGCAACCGCCAGTCAGCCGGATAACCAAACTCCGCTGCAATCGGTGCCAGACGAACAAACGGCGCAGCAGTGAGATCGACTGTCTCCGAGATCTTGCGAAGCGACTCAAACGTCGCCTTGGCTTCATCCTTCTTACCCGCAGCGAACTGAAGTTCCGTCAGTGTCGCCAGCGGAAGCACTTCACCCGAGTTCGATTTGACTCGGCCATCGGCCTTCTTGATTGCATCATCGGTCTTGCCGGCTTTCAGCATCACCAATGCCAGTTGGTCAGGTGAAATCTCAGCAGCCTGCAACAGCTCGAGAGCCTTCGGAGCATCCCCGGCAGCCAGTGCGGTTCGTCCGTCGATCTCCTGAATGGCCTTTTCCAGACGGCGGATGTTGGACGCGAACTTTTGTTCCGCATCCTTCTTCGCCTTCTCAATCGCTTTCTCGTCAGACTTCGCTTCCTTCGCCTTGGTTTCCGCTTCCACGACGGCAGCGGTTTGTTTCGCCTTCTCTGCGTCCATCAGCTTTTGAAACCTGTCACGATAAAGTTGTGTTTCGGTCGCATTCCCCAGTGCCGCAAACGCTGCTCCGATGGCACGATCACGACGAAGGTCTTCTTCCTCGTTACCCGTATCTTCCATCAGACCTTCATTGCGAAGCGCGGTCAGGCGATCCCATCGTTCAAAGGCTGTCAGGACTTCGATCAGACGCTCTCGGCCGTACTTGAAACTGCCGGCTTTGCCAATGTGGTTGTATTTTGGGTGACGAGGCATGGAGAGCATATTGCGAGCAAGCAGCTCCGCATCTTCTGCCCGGCCGATCGAAATCAGATTGCGAATGCACCACTCATTGTTGTGAGCAAAGTTGTGAATCTGGTCCGGCATCACCATATCACGCATCATGTGAGCATGATCGACTCGCGCGGATGCTTCCTGCTGCCAGACGGCATCGTGATAACGACGAAGGCGCGAATAGATGTGGCCCGGCATGTGCCACATGTGAGCGATGCCTGGGGCGGAAAGCCCGCCAAGCGCAGATGACTCAAGAGCCTTCTCGGGCTTCTTTCCATCCCAGAGGTGAATGCGGTAGTGATGAGCAGGATGAAGGGGTTCCGCTTCCAGCACTTCCTCAATCAGCGCATCGACCGCCAGATTGGAAGGCATTTCTAAACCTTCTCGCTTACCCGACCAGAAGAACTCCGTCAGGAAGGCTTTGGTTTCAATGTCCTCCGGAAACTCCAGCAGCAGATCTTCCAGATCATCCACGTAACGGTCTGCTCGTCGTTTCTTCTCCTGTTCGTTTTCGGCCTTCGCGTTGATGTAGCGTTCGAATGCTGTGATCAGAAGCTGTTCGCGGCGAGACACTTTATCCTTACGCTTCATTGCCTCCGCGATGAACCCTTTTGCGCGAGTCGCATTGCCGCGGTTCGACATGGCCATCCCCCAATAGGCAATCGCGCAGTCGGGATCCAGCATGGCAGCCTGGCGGAATGACCGCTCAGATTCGAAGTACCAAAACCCATGAAGCTGAGCGACTCCCTGCTCAACGAACTTCTTTGCGTCTTCGTTTGTTGATGTTGTTGGGAAACGAACTCGCCCGACTCCTGCCATCAGGTATGCTGCCTGGCGAGGCCCCTCGTTGAAGATTTCACCGTGAACGGAATGTCCTTCCTTCGGCGTGGCTGGCTCTGCTGGCTTCGCTTCTTCGGCTTTCGGAGCATCCTGTTTCGCTGGATCTGTTTTCGCCTCAGCAGCCGCATTTGCTGGAGCGGGGTTTGGAGTTGCCGGCTGCTGAGCAAACGTCAGCGACGGAGACAGGCCTGCAGCAAGCAACAGTGCAGCAGAAGCGACAGGGGACCGCATTAGATCAAATCGCATCGGACGAAATCCCGGACAAAGTATCGTCGACTCAGCAAAACGACTGTCGAATTGCACCCCGGAAGGCGGCTGAAGGACAATCGCCCTGCTCTGGTGAGGTCAGAAAGGTGGGGAGCTGGCGGTGGTTCAAGGCAGGCGAGAACTTGATACATTGCCCGGAAACGCCAGAAAAACAACCATTTGGACGGCTGTTTCGCCCAGTTTCCCGGCTCAAACTTCAGAAAGCCCCAATAGCTGACGACCCGTAAACCACTGCCTGACTGGGAATTGCGTCAAATTCGAAAAAGTCGGATGTTTTTGTGGAGACTTGTTTCGGACACGGAGCAAGGTTAAACTTCCCGGTTTCGAAATTCCGACCCATGGCGGATTAAGTGGCTCCCACGCTGCGATCTGACCGTGCGGAATGCGAATGGTCCTCATCGGGCCGAAGTCCATTTCACGAAGTATCACTGCCCGAAGTTTCACTGTTTGTCAGGAAGCGAACGAAGTGCCTCCAGCGATTCTGGTTAACGTCAAAGAGATTCTGGATTCCGAAAGTCTGTTGACGGCGGACAATCTTCATCAGCTTGAAAATGCAGCTGGCGGTTCACAACTGACTGAGCTGCGGCAGTACGTCGGCGATCTCATTCGTCGACTCGACAATGGCGAAAAGTCAGAAGCCGTTCTGGCCCGTGCTGGTGTGGGCTCTTATTTGCTGTCTCGCCAGTCACAGGCTGACCGATTCCTGTCCCAGGTGACTCGGGACGGCGTGGCAATGTTTGTTCACGGACAGTGCCTGACCTCACTGAACCGTCCTGACGATGCGGCTGCTCGCTTCGATGCTGCCTCCAAGGCGGGCTTTGATCCAGTCGGCTGTGCCTTGCGTCGCGCTGGAGCAATCCGTGCTTCAGGTCGAGTCGACGAAGCCGAAAAGCTGCTCCGAAGCGTGGCCTCATCGGCTGCAAGTCGTGCTGAATATTCATTCCAGATGGGCTGCATTTGGGCCGACCGAGGCGATGCTCTGACAGCGGTTGAGTACTTCGAACGTGCTGTCGACATGGATCCTCATCATTCCCGCGCACTGTTCTGGCTGGCTGCCGAAAACGCACTGCGAGGCAATGATGACGAGGCAATTCGTTTGTACGAGCGATCGCTTTCGAAGCCACCGTTTTACGTTGGTGCACTGCTGAATCTGGGCCTGTTGTACGAAGACCGTGAAAACTATCAGGCGGCCGCTTTCTGCTTCCGCCGCATTCGTGATTACGATCCGAACAACGAATTTGCGACGCTGTACCTGAAGGACATCGAAGCAACTCAGGGCATGTACTACGACGAAGACCAGGCAAAGCAGGAAGCTCGCATGAAGCAGCTTCTGGGCCGTCCGGTCACCGACTTCGAACTGTCGGTCCGAAGCCGAAACTGCCTGGCAGCGATGAACATCAATTCTCTTGGCGACCTGACGGAAGTCAGCGAGCAGGAGCTGCTGGCTGGCAAGAACTTCGGCGAAACGTCGCTGATGGAAATCCGAGAACTGTTGCAGGCCCACGGGCTGCGAATCGGACAGAACCTGCACAAGATTCATTCACGCGACCACGTTGTCGATCAGAGCCTGTCTCCAGAAGAGCAGGCAATGATGAACAAGCTGGTTGTCGATCTGAATCTGTCGGTTCGATCTCGCAAGTGTATGTCTCGCCTGAACATTCAGACGATTGGCCAGCTGCTGTCCCGAACCCCGGACGAACTGCTCGCCAGCCGCAACTTCGGTGTGACATCTCTGAACGAAATCCGCCAGAAGCTCGGCGAAGTCGGCCTGCGACTGCGAAACGACTAATTTGCCAGACTCCGACAGCGTCACTTCAGAAACCGAAGCCCGCGCGTTTCATTTCTCGAAGTGACAATCGTCGAGACAGGCATAAGATCCATCGGGCAATGATCCGATGAAGTCAGAGCAAAAGTAACCCGGTAGTGTAATCGGTAACACAACAGATTTTGGTTCTGTTTTTCCAGGTTCGAGTCCTGGCCGGGTTATCAGTTTTCGCAACCCGAAAACCAGCACAACATCAAAAGTCTGAAGGACCTGAAGCGAAGAACTCCAGGTCCTTTTTTTTGCGCTCTGGCAAGGACCGCCCCCGCGATGCATCAGCGTAATCCGCAGTTCAATCAATGCGCAGCGTTGTGAAGCGTTTGCAAGCGGCAGGCTGGAACAGTCGCGACCGTAGTTGGCGCATGGTCTGATTGAATACGTGCAAATTGCGAGTAACCGGCTACAGATCTTCTGCCGTAATGTCCCGCATGGATACATGACGAATCTGATAAACGACGATTCGCTGTTCCCTAATGACAAACAAAACCCGATGAGTGATGCGTTTCCCTGATCCGTACAGCATCTGTCGCAGTTCAACGGACATAAACTCGCTTTCCCTTGCCACAGAATACTGCTCCGGATTTTCGGACAGAGCATTCAGTCGAGAGATCAAACCGTTGAACCATTTGGCAGCGACGGATGGATTCTGTTCCGCGTACCAATCGGCTGCAGCGTTCATCTGCTGCCGAGCCGTTTCGGTCAGGATGACTTCGCGAGTCATTGAGAATCGCTGAAGTTGTGTTTCTGTCGAATCGAAGCAGCCACGGTTTGCAGGGAGATGACTCGACCTGCTTTTTCGTCATCCGCACTTTGGCTCAGGCTGACGAGGTCCATTTCATCGAATTGGTGCAGAGCAGCGCGCAACACATCTTCGGCCGAGTGATATTGACCGGAAGAAATATGCCGTCGAACGGACTGCTCGAGATCGGGCGGAAGGTTGATTGCCATGCCGTAAGAATACCACGCCAGAGTCGGAACTGTCAAAACGATTCTGATGTTCGCTTGAATACATTCGTTTCTGCAGTTCGTATTCCCTGAGTTTTCTGTGTCCATCTGTGAAATCTGTGGTCAGTCGTATCCCGATCACCTGATCTTTTGTCGCTCATCTTCTGTCGGAGAAGTGATCACTTCGGGCAAACCTCTAGGCGCGGGTGCCTCTGGCGTTCCGCAGGCCAGCGAATGGCCGATGAACCAAAAAGTCGACAGCGTGTCTTGATGCGGTGCAGAAGAGACTGGGCTGGGAAGTGAGCGCAATGGCGGGTGTTTTCAAGATTGACGGTTCGTTGGGGGAAGGTGGCGGGCAGATTCTGCGCACGGCGGTCGGGGTGGCTGCGGTGATGGGGAACGCGATTCATGTTGAAAAAATTCGTGCGGGTCGGAAGAAGCCGGGGCTGATGCGTCAGCATTTGACCGCGGTGAATGCTGCAGCGCAGATTTGTGGTGCGAGGGTGGAGGGCAATTCGGCGGGGTCGATGGAGCTTTCGTTTTCACCTGGCGAAGTGAAGTCGGGAGATTATCACTTCAGCATCGGAACAGCCGGGAGCGCGACGCTGGTTTTGCAGACCGTGTTGCCAATGCTGCTGACGGCGAAGGGACCTTCACGCCTGATCCTTGAAGGCGGCACACATAACCTCGCAGCTCCTCCGTTTGAATTTCTGGCCTCTGCCTTCCTGCCTCTGGTCAATCGCATGGGGCCGACGGTTCAGGTCGCGCTGGAACGATACGGCTTCTTTCCTGCAGGAGGTGGACGCATCGTTGTCAACATTCAGCCAGTGGAGCAGCTTTCTGGTTTCGATCTGTGTGAACGAGGACCGTTGCTCAATGCGAAGGCTCGCGTTCTGATCAGCAACCTTCCGATGAACATTGCCGAACGAGAAGCTCGAAGACTGAAGGCTCGTCTGCCAGAGCTGAAGGATCAGGTGCGGATCGAACCCGTGCCGTCCGCGGGGCCTGGCAACATTGTGATTGTGGAGTGTCAGTTCCAGAATGTGACCGAAGTCGCAACTGCGTTTGGCCGCCTGGGAACGTCGGCGGAGACCGTGGCGAATGAAGCCAGTGGCAGCATCCGGGACTATCTGAAGTCGGATTGCCCCGTCGGAGAAAACCTGTCGGACCAGATTCTGTTGCCGCTGGCTCTCAGCGCAGCCGGGACAGGAAATGCGTCAAGCCAGCGAGGAGGATCGTTTCGAACTCGCCACGTGTCCGGGCACCTGAAGACTCATATTGCCGTCCTGCAGCAATTGCTGCCCGTCAGAATTCATGAAGAACAGGAAAGTGATGGGCTGAAGATTACTGTCAGGCCTGCGGCTTGCGACGCAGCCCTTTGATTAATCCCAACCCGCTGCGTCAGCGAGGGATTTTCGTGGATGACGTTGCGGCAATTATCCCTCACTGACGTGTCGGGTTGTGATGAGAAGCAGAAAGTCGCTCGGAGATCGTCGCAGAGCCGTTATTCTTCCCGCTCGATTGCGGAATGACCGTTCAAGTGGCAATGTGGCGCTGGGGATACCCCTCATCCGGCCTGTCGGCCACCTTCTCCCCTGCAAGGGGAGAAGGAACAGCTAGCTCCGTGACTGCACTTCTTTGGTTGTTGTGGAATCTGAATCATGGTCTGGACCATTACTGGCTGGGTTGTTTTTACGCTGGTGACAATCAGCACGATTCCGGCTGTGTGGGCTCTGAAGCACCGGCGGCTGGCTGAATCGTCTGGCTCGGAAGCCGGTCAGGCCGGCCGCGTTGCAGCAGATCAGCAGTCTGCTGAAGTGATCGAAGTCAGCGTGATTGTCCCGGCGCGAAATGAAGAATTGCAAATCGCGGAAGCTCTCAAGTCCTTGCTGCGATCAGAGAACGTTCGGCTGGAGATTATCGCCATCAATGATCGATCGACGGACCAAACGGGTACGCTGATGGATGCAGCGGCAGTGGGAGATCCCCGCATTCAGGTGGTCCATGTGAAAGAACTTCCTGAAGGCTGGCTTGGGAAGAACCATGCTATGCACCTGGGTTCTCAGCGGGCGAAAGGAAAGTACATCCTGTTCACTGACGGAGACATCCTGTTCGAGCCGGGTGCGATTCGAGCAGCCCTTGATCATGTGACGTCGAACAAACTGCATCATCTGTGTCTGCTTCCAAAGATGATTCAGGGAAGTCTGCTTGAGAATGTCATGACAACATTCTTCGGACTCGCCTTCGCAACAGGAATGCAGCTCCATCTGATTCGAACTCGCTGGCCGATGTCCTATGCCGGAGTTGGCGCGTTCAATTTGGTAGAAGCGGAGTTTTATCGTTCCTTCGGCGGACATGAGCCGATTCGCCTGGATGTGCTGGATGATGTGAAGCTTGGCAAACTCGTGAAACGCAATCACGGGGCGACCGACTTTCTGCTCGCCGAGAAATGGCTGTCGGTTCGCTGGCAGCCCTCTTTATGGGGTGTGATCACCGGGCTGGAGAAGAATGGCTTTGCGTCGCTGAACTATTCGACGAACCAGATCGCTGTCGTAACGCTGATCTTCCTGCTCACGTTCGTTGCTCCGGTCGTGGCTCCTCTTTGTCTGCCGTGGAATCAAGCCGCTGGATTTGCGGCGACTCTGGCGATGTGGCATCTGGTCTATGGATGGCTGGTCTGGAACGTTCCGAACGGGAGGCGTCTGATTCCGTTCTTTCTGGCCGGCCCGTTTCTGATGGCGTTCGCTTACTGGAGATCTGCCGTCATCACCTGGCGGCAGGGTGGTGTGCGCTGGAGAAATTCCTTCTATCCCATTCAGCAGCTTCGAGCGGGTTTGTATCGGTAGGTCTGGATGTCAGGCGGTGCTTGCGCCCGCTTGCAGGAGGGTTCGGGAGTGATTTCGATTTTGTTGACCGATTTCGTTGACCTACTTCTCTCGAGCCTACTACTAACGCAGAGGCCGCGGAGGGCGCAGAGGTCACTCAATTGCTGCTCTCCTGCGATTCCTCTGCGACCTCTGCGTTTCACTTCTACTCTGTTTCATTTCACCAGCACACTACCTCTGCAATTATCCTCTGTGCCCTCTGTGTCCTCCGTGGTTAACCCCTGCGGTTCATCCTCTGTGCTTGCGGCTTCCATGCTTCAGTGATCAGTGGTCAGGAATCGCAGATTTCACCACAGAGGTCACGGAGAGCACGGAGGCGAAGCGCAGAGTTGAGGACAGGACTAACGCAGAGGCCGCGGAGGGCGCAGAGGTCACTCAATTGCTGCTCTCCTGCGATTCCTCTGCGACCTCTGCGTTTCACTTCTACTCTGTTTCATTTCACCAGCACACTACCTCTGCAATTATCCTTTGCGCCCCCTGTGTCCTCCGTGGTTACCCCCTGCGGTTCATCCTCTGAGCTTGCGGCTTCCATGTTTCAGTGATCAGTGGTCAGGAATCGCAGATTTCACCACAGAGGTCACGGAGAGCACGGAGGCGAAGCGCAGAGAGGCAGGCGGTATTACGAAACGGCCGCCCCGTTTGGGGCTTTGCAACCATCGCGGACCGAAAACCTGGCGCCGAGTGGCCCAGGCTAGATAAATGGCTGGGCCTTGGGCCCGGAACGGCACGAGACCATGTGAAACTTGCTTTGCGCGATTCGCGTTGGTTCGCGTCCATTCGCAGTTTCGAATCGCAGTGCTGGGTTCCCGCCGTTCCCGCCTGCGCGGGAATGACGAACCTCTCTCTTCGTTGACGCACCTCTCGTCGTTGTTCTGGCGGAGCAATACAACTGCATCAAACCTGAAAAACGGTAGTGGGTGGCTGACCGAGCAATTGGCAGTGTCGGTTGTGCCCTGTAAAGTCCGCGTTTTGGTGGTCTCGGGCCACCCATCGGGCCGACTTGTTTCCAGGAATACTGCTGAATGTCTTCTTTGACGACGCTGGCTGATATGTCGCTTGGCTTCTGGAACCAGACGTTTGGTGCTGGCGACGTGGTCACCATTCTGATGCTGGTCCTGCTGGAAGGGATGTTGTCGATCGACAACGCTCTGGTGCTTGGACTGCTCGCCAAGCGAGTCCCCAAGCCGTTGCAGAAACGTGCTCTGACCTACGGACTGGTCGGCGCTTTTGTATTTCGCGTGATTGCAATCGCTTCGGTCAGCTACCTGCTGAAGTGGAGCATTGTGAAGCTGTTCGGTGGCGGCTATCTGGTCTACATCGCCGTGAAGCATCTGTTCTTCGAGTCGAAGGAAGAAACCGAGCAGACTGTCAGCGTTGATGCCGAAGGCGAACCGCAGCTTCTGAACGCGGAAACGGGTGCTCCGTTGACCGCGGAACAGGAGAACATCGAAATTCAGGAACGTATTCCGGTTCCCGCGATGGAGGAAAGCGTTCGCGCCGGAAAGAGCTTCTGGATGGCAGTGGCGGTGATCGAACTCACTGACATTGCCTTTGCTGTGGACTCGATCCTTGCCGCAATGGCGTTCATTCCGGCCAAGCCCGCCGATCTCCCTGACGATAGCCACAACCCAAAGCTTTGGGTCGTTGTCGCTGGCGGATTCATCGGCCTGATGTTGATGCGTGTTGCCGCGGTGATGTTCATCAAGCTGCTGGAGAAGTTTCCACGGTTTGAAACGTCGGCCTATCTGCTGGTCATTGTCATCGGACTGAAACTTCTGGTTGACTACTTTGCCAATTCGCCGGACAACCCACATCGGATCGATTTCCACAGCAGTGCTCGACCGGAATTCTGGATCTTCTGGATTTCGATGTTGCTGTGTCTTGGGTTCGGCTTCCTTCCGAAGAAGACGGCTGACACGACGGAAGTTTCGAAGTGAAACTGCGACGCCTTCCGGAAGATTTTCAGGTTGATGAAGTCACAACGGTTCGTCCTGACGGCGGGCCGTTTGCCCTGTATCGGCTGACGAAGAAGTCGATCGGCACCCCGGAAGCGATCAGTGCGATCGTAGAACGCTGGAATATTCAGCGCAAGCGGATGAGCTATGGCGGTCTCAAAGATCGGCATGCAGTCACAACTCAGCATGTGACGATCCACAACGGTCCTCGGAAGGATCTTCAGCTGAAGACTCTGGAGATGGAGTATCTCGGCCAGACACAACAGCCGTTTACTCCGGCCGAGATCGATGCCAATCGCTTCCAGCTTGTCCTGCGAGACATGGGGGCCGCTGAAGTCACAGCGGCCGCGCAGGCTCTTACAGAAGTTCAGCGTTCCGGGCTTCCGAACTATTTCGACGATCAGCGATTTGGATCCCTTGGCAATTCGGGCGACTGGATTGCTCGCGAATGGTGCCTTGGAAACTGGGAGCGTGCACTGTGGCTGGCTCTGGCGGATTCGCATCCGAATGATCCATCATCGGAGAAGAAGCAGAAGCAGATCCTTCGGGACCTGTGGGGGCAATGGCCGGAATGTCAGCAGACGCTGGATCGTTCTCATCGCCGATCTATCGTGACGTATCTTTCTGACAAAGTGAAAGTGGGTCGGCCCGCAGACTTTCGCGGGGCTCTCGCGCGAGTCAGCGTGGACCTGAGGGGCCTGTATTTGTCGGCCTATCAGTCCGCCATCTGGAACCGACTGCTGAATCGGCTGATTGAAGACAGCTGCTCGGATGCGCAACGCCGAGTTTACGAACTGAAGAGCGGCCCGGCGACGTTTCCTGTGAACCTCGATGAGGCTCAACTGGTTTCATTGCGAGACTTGATGGTGCCGTTGCCGAGTGCTCGCATTGACCGCCCTGAAGGACGCGTCGGCGAGCTGCTGGATGAGATCCTGGCCGGCGAGAAGATGGAACTTCGATTGCTTCGCGTGAAGTATCCTCGCGACAGCTTCTTTTCGAAGGGGCTTCGTCGCGGACTGATTTCGACGAACGATTTGTCGGGGAATGTGGCTGACGATGAACTCTACGAAGGCCGCCAGAAACTGACTCTGAAGTTTGTCCTGCCAAGAGGCAGTTACGCCACGATTCTGGTGAAACGCATCACGGGCCTTGCTCTGCCCGAAGAAGAATCCGAAAACGACTGAGCCTGAGGCGCTAGCCGAGTTCAGGGATGACGCGAACGGGGATTTGTAGTACTGCGGGAGATTTCGGCTAGCGCCTCAGGCTCAAGGCTGCGGGTGGTGCGGGCAAAAAGGAGAGAATTACGAATTCCTGGCCCGGGTTGGAACTGAGAACTGTTTTGCTTTTGATCGGGTCAGCGATACAGTTCCCCCAGCAATGGCAGTGACATGTTCATGTGATCAAAACAACAGGTTCGGGGCGTGTCCTTTCTTCTGATGTTTGAGAGCGAAAACTGAGTTCAATGGCAGATCAACATACGCAGATTGCGGTCCTTGGTGGTGGTCCCGGCGGTTATCCAGCGGCATTTGCGGCGGCCGACCATGGCATGAAAGTCGTCCTGATTGACGAAGGTGTAAAGCCGGGCGGCGTGTGCCTGAATCGTGGCTGCATTCCATCCAAGGCACTGCTTCATGTTGCAAAGCTCATTAACGAAGCGAAGGAAGCTGCGGAGTACGGTCTGACCTTTGGCACACCGTCGATCGACATCGACAAACTGCGAACGTTCAAGAACCATGTCATTGGCTCGTTGACTGGCGGCATTGAAGGGCTCTGCAAAGCACGCGGCGTTGAGCTCATTAAGGCTCGAGGGACGTTCCTGAATTCAGACACGCTGGAACTGAAGCTGGCAGACGGTTCAAAGAAGACACTGAGCTTTGATCATTGCATCGTCGCCGCAGGATCATTGCCGGCCATGCCACCGATCTTTGCGATTGGTGATGACCGAGTGATGGACTCGACGGGCGCACTGGAACTCAAGGATGTTCCAAAGCGAATGCTGGTGATTGGTGGTGGCTACATCGGCCTGGAAATGGGTTCCGTGTATTCAGCACTGGGGACTGAGGTCACTGTTGTTGAAATGACGTCTGGTCTGCTGCCTGGGGCTGACCGGGATCTCGTCACTCCTCTGCAGAAGCGATTGACTCAGCAGCTCAAAGCCATCTACGTGAACACAAAAGTGGCAAAGCTGGAAGCGACACCTGAAGGCATTGTCGCATCGCTCGAAGGCGAAGGTGTGGAACCTCGTCAGGTCTTTGATCGAGTTCTCGTGTCGGTGGGTCGACGGCCAAACAGCCGAGGCCTTGGACTGGAAAACACCAAGGCACAATTGGACGAGCGTGGCTTTATCAAGATCGATCGCAATCAGCGTTCGAGTGATCCGAAGCTGCTGGCGATTGGTGACATTGCCGGTGAACCGATGCTGGCTCACAAGGCGACTCGCGAAGCAAAGATTGCGGTTGAAACTCTGGCAGGGGAACCTGTTGAATTCGACAACATCGCGATTCCAGCGGTTGTCTTCACAGACCCTGAAGTCGCATGGGCGGGCATCACGGAGACTGAAGCAAAGAACCAGAACCGTGACGTTCAGGTCTATCGGTTTCCATGGGCCGCGTCCGGCCGAGCTCAGACTTTGGCTCGCACGGAAGGCGTGACAAAGATCATCGTGGAACCCACGAAGCAGCGCGTTCTGGGAGTGGGCCTTGTTGGTCCGGGAGCCGGCGAAATGATTGCGGAAGCCGCACTCGCCATTGAGATGGGTGCGACCGCGCGAGACCTTGCCGACACCATTCATGCTCATCCGACACTGGCAGAAACCGTGATGGAAGCAGCGGAAGGGATCATCGGCCAGCCGACTCACCGGTACATTCCGAAGAAGAAGTAGGCTGCCATGCGGGCTGTCCAGTTTCAGAACCCCGGTGAGCCTTCGTCCGTGCTGCGGCTGCAGACGGTCGAACGGCCGGTACCAAAGCATGGTGAAGTTCTGGTCCGGATGCTGGCGTCGCCAGTGAACCCTTCGGACCTGATGTTCATCCGAGGACATTACACGATTCCGGCTCAATGCCCGGCAACGCCCGGTTTTGAAGGTGTCGGAATCGTTGAAGCCTCCGGTGGCGGACTTCGCGGGCTATTGTTTCGCGGTAAGCGTGTTGTCGTGCTGAACAAGCGCGGTGGCAACTGGGCAGACTACGCGATCGTTCCCGCGGAACAGGTGATTCCGATCAGCAAGGGGCTCAGTGATGAGCAGGCTGCAACGTTCTTCGTGAACCCGGCGACCGCCTGGGTGATGACTCGCGAAGTGCTGAAGGTTCCAGCTGGTGGCTGGCTCGTGCAGACCGCAGCCGGTTCTGCACTTGGGCAGATGATCATTCGTCTGGCAAAGCACTGCGGTTTTCGCACGATCAACATTGTTCGTCGTGAAGCACAGAAGGACGAACTGCTGCGACTCGGGGCCGATCACGTGGAGGTGTGTGACGGTTCGGAGGAATCCTGCGAACGTCTCACAGCCCAGCTTCAGACACTGACGGGTGGTGTGAAGTACGCCGTGGACGCGGTCGGCGGATCAACGGGTTCGGCAGTCGTCCGAAGCCTTGGTTTGAATGGCCGGATGCTGGCCTACGGAACACTCAGCGGCCAGCCACTTCAGTTTTCACCGCGAACATTGATGACCGTCGGAAGTTCTGTGGAAGGTTTCTGGCTGGGGAACTTCATGAGCGGAGTCGGGCTTCCCTTCAAGCTATCGCTGGTCCGAAGGCTGACTCGCCTGATTCAAAGCGGAATACTCAGCACAGAAATCTCCGGCAGCTGGACACTGGAGACGGTCGCTGACGCCGTTGTCGCGGCCGAAAAATCGGTTCAGACGGCCCGAGGCAAGTGCCTGCTTCGAATGTAAGTCTGTTGCCGCATCGCTTGTTTCACTACAGTTTGCGTCCTGCTCTTTCATCTCGCGTTTCAGACAGATACCTGATCCATGACTACGTCGTTTCCTCCTGTTGAAGAACAGCTTCGCATTATTACTCGTGGCATCGAGAAAATTGTGCCGCAGGAAGAGCTGCGAAAGAAGCTGCAGCACAGCCGCGATACCGGAACACCGCTGCGAATCAAGTACGGCATCGACCCGACCGGCATCGACGTCCATCTGGGGCACACGGTTCCGCTCCGAAAGATGCGACAGTTTCAGGACCTGGGACATCAGGCCGTCATCATCATCGGAAACTACACGGCGCTCGTTGGTGACCCCAGCGGTCGCGATGAAGCGCGCAGCAAGCGGCTGACGGCGGAAGAAGTCGAACGCAATGCGAAGGACTATCTGGCTCAGGTTGGCAAAGTCGTTGACATGTCCCGCGCGGAAGTTCACCGCAATGGTGACTGGTTCAGCACGATGTCATTTGCCGACGTCCTGTCTCTGTGTGCGCGAGTTACTGTGGCTCAGCTGCTGACACGCGAAGACTTTGCGAAGCGTTATCGGGACGAGAAGGCGATCTTCCTGCACGAATGTCTGTATCCCGTCATGCAGGCATGGGACAGCGTGAAGATTCGTTCGGATGTGGAGCTTGGAGGCACCGAACAGCTCTACAGTTTCATGCTCGCGCGAGACCTGCAGGCACAGGAGAATCTCAATCAGCAGATCGCGGTGATGTCTCCCATTCTGGTGGGACTCGACGGCGTTCGCCGCATGGGCAAGAGCCTTGGCAACTACATCGGTATCAGTGAACCGGCGTATGAGATGATGAAGAAGTTCATGCAGCTCCCGGACGGCGTGATGCGCATGTACTTCGAACTGCTGACGGAGTTTCCGATGGAGCAGGTGGATACTCTGCTGGCAGGACACCTCAAAGAAGCCAAGGTCACTCTGGCAAAGTCCGTCATTGGTCAGTACCACTCGGCCGCCGATGCCGACGCCGCGGCGGCTCGCTGGCAGGCTGAAATCGGTGGCGAAGCATTGCCGACGGATATTCCGGAAGTCGTGCTGGCTTCCAGTCTGCTTGTTGACGGTCGCATTTCTGCCGTGAAACTGCTTACGTCGCTTCAGTTGTGTTCAAGTAATGGCGAAGCTCGACGACTGATCGACGGTGGTGGAGCGAAGCTGGGTGAAGATAAGACTCCGATCACATCTCATGATCAGCAGATTGCCGCGGAATCCGGTTTGCTGGTCTGGGCTGGCAAGAAGAAGTACTGTCGTGTTGTGCTGAACTGAGCGTGACTACCGTAACCGACTGGGCAGATGAGGGTAACCGATGAACGCGCCGCAATCGCTTGAACAGCTTTGTACGGCTCGCTGTGTTCCCTGTGAAGGCGGTGTCCCGAGACTGACAGCCGATGAGATTGCGGAACAGATCAAGTGCCTGCCACAGTGGGAATTTGTTTCCGGGCCGGATCGCATCCGCCGCACATGGAAGGTCCGGAATTTTGTCGCGGCCATGGACTTCTTTCAGAAGATTTGTGTGATCGCTGAAGAACAGGCGCATCACCCGGATCTGCATCTGGTCCAATATCGCAATGTGACAGTTGAAATCTGGACGCATGCGATCCAGGGACTGTCCTTGAACGACTTCATCCTGGCTGCTCAGATTGATCGAATCGCCGTTAGCTAGACGTTGCCTGATTGAGAGAGATTCATGTCAAACCCATTTGCGGTGTCAGACGGTATTGAACGGTCGGTTTTCACCAAAAACACGATCAAGCTGAAGCGAGTCGGCGTGATTTCGCTGGGACTGTTCCTGGCGGCAGGGGCGTTCGTTACGTCGGCGGTTGTTTGCTTTTTGATGCTGATCGTTGTGGTCGCAGGGATGATGAATGAGAGCTGGCAACCAGCCGAAATCCTGGCATTGTTCTTCGCGCCGATTCTTTATGCGATTCTTGGCTTTGCCGCAGGAGCCTTCTACGCGATCGTTTACAACGTCATAGCAGGCATGACTGGTGGAATTGAGCTGGAGATTGAGAACAAATGACCGACTCTGCTGAAGATCGGTTGTCGGTCCTGCCCTTTGAAGCCGTAAACGCACCGCCAGGGACTCGCAACATTATGCTGACCATCGCTTATGATGGAACGGCATACAAAGGCTGGCAGGTTCAGCCGAATGGCGATTCGGTGCAGGCCTTCGTCGAGCGGGCGGTCGAAGGAATGACAGGCGAAAAACGCAGAGTCTACTGTGCGGGACGAACGGATGCCGGAGTCCATGCTCTTGGACAGGTGGCGAATTTTTTCACCGTCAGCCGCATCCCCATCCAGAATGTTCGACTGGCATTGCAGACATCATTGCCCACGGACATTTCCATCGTGTCTGCACAGGACGTTTCGCTGGCCTTTCATGCGACGTTCTCCGCGGTTCGGAAACGCTATCGCTATCTGATCCACGACGGAGAAGTTTGTCCGCCGTTTCTGAAGAACTACTGCCAGCAATCGCGAGTGCGTCTGGATGTTGACCGGATGCATGAGGCGGCTCAGTTCCTTCTGGGGACTCATGACTTTCGGTGTTTCGAAAAAGAATATCCGAACAAGCAAACCAGCGTCCGAACGATTATGGACGCGGTCGTCCGTCGAGTTCCCGCGTGGGACATGTGGCAGTCGACTCATCACTGGCGGCCCGCTCACACCATGCCGGGACGGGCACTCTCTGATTGCGACGAATCCCCGTTTCTGATCTTTGAAGTAATGGCCGACGGATTCCTCTACAACATGGTGCGAGCCATCGTGGGGACTCTGACGGACATCGGCCGAGGAAAGCGACCGGTGAGCTACCTAAAAACGGTCATCGAATCCATGGACCGCTCCGTCGCCGGCATGACCGCGGTTCCTCAGGGGCTGTACATGGTCTATGTGGAATACCCGGAGGAGCTGTTGAGAGTCAACTCTGCTAAGTAGCTGTGTTGCTCTCTTTGTTCGTGGTTCTTTGTTCGCCAGTACCACGTGGAGCGGCTTACCGTGGCCGGGCGATCCCAATCTTAATCTTAATCCTAATCCTAATCGTAATCCCACGTTGCCCTCCCCCGAGCTTGCTGGCGCTCGCTCGACCCCTCCCGCCACTTCGTGCGGGAGGGGAGCATGGTTGCAGTGGCATTTTCGCCGGGCAATGGCCGCCATGCAATGACTGTCGTGCAATGGCCGCCCTCGGCCGTCACCCGCTCCTCTGCGCTGTTCCTTAGCACGTAAGATGCAAGACGGACGAGGGCGTCCATCCTACAGTTGGTGTGACTATTTTTTCTCACTCTTCACAGCGGCATCAAAATCGCCGGCCATGATGACGAAGAGTCGCTTTGGGTCGATGTGCTTCTTCAGAGCTTTGTTGACATCCTCAACCGTCAGCTTCTGGATTTTGTCTTCGTAGTCAGCGACAAACTTCATATCTCGACCGATGAAAGAGTAAACCTCCAGCATCTGAGTCAGTGCGCCATCGTTGGTTCGCTGGACCTGCTGTTCCTGAAGATAGCCAGCCCTGGCATTGTCCAGTTCTTCCTGAGTAATGCCTTCTTCCAGCAGTATCTTGATCTCTTCCTGAATGGCCTGATGGACTTTTGAAGAGTTCTCCGGATTCGAGATGGCGAAGATCATGAACGCCGTGCGTTCGTCGACCGCGGACGGCTGCAGGCCGGACTGGATTGTGTAGGAAAGGCCATCCTGCTGACGGACTCGATTGCCAAGACGTGAACTGAGACCATCGCCGCCCAGAATGAAGTTGCCGATCGTCAGAGCCGCGAAGTCGGGATCACTGTCCTTCATTGGAAGAGTCATGCCGGCAACATAAGCGGCGTTCGGCTTGTCAGGCGTATTGATCGATTCGACCTTGCCCCGTTTGTTGTCCACATGAACTCGTGGAAGGCGGGCAAAAGGAACGTCCGACGTCCAGCCTTCGGTGAATTTGTCGACCGCGTCCACAACAGCTTCCGAATCGAAGTCACCGACAATTGTCAGATCGCCAACGGAAGTTGAAAGCAGCTTCGAATAGGCATCGCGAATCTGTTCGACCGACACGGCCTTCATTCGTTCGATACC
>JAEUII010000006.1 GCA_016795145.1 Planctomycetaceae bacterium | reverse complement strand
CAAGCGGGGGTGAGTTCGACGAGTTCGACCTCAATGCCTTCTTTGAGGCTACGGGGGGATACAAGAAATCGCGTTTCAATCATAAAAGCGACGTCCAGAAGTGGCTCGACATCATTCGCGGCCAGTACGCTCCAAAGCATACCGAATTCCTGAAGACCGGCACGCGTCCGCCGTTTCCCTACTCGGATGCACGGCTTTTGCCGTACCTGCAACATTCGTTCTGGTTCTTGCCCAATGTCGCGGCTTGTTACGCGATGGCAAACCTGTTGGCGGAGAAACACAACGTCTTCTGGCACGAATACAGGGTGATCGTAGCGGCGGGTGCCGAAGCGGGCATCGGTTTGGACGCGCTTCCGCCGGTGCGGAAAGCCATCGGTAACGGATTCGACACCAAGACTATCACGCTATCTTGTGGTAAGCTGACCACCGGTGTCACGGTCTCGCAATGGTCGAGCATTCTGATGCTTCGCAACCTGAAGTCGCCTGAGACGTACTTTCAAGCCGCTTTTCGGGTTCAATCGCCTTGGTCGATTAAGAACCCGAACGGCGACAACCCAAACGAAGAGGAGATCCTAAAGCGCAGCGCCTCGGGGAAGATCGATGACCGTCGCCGCGAGTTCGGCGGAGTATCTGCAGTTGCCGGAACGGACGGCCCCGTGTTTTCCCTCTGAGCCTGAGGCGCTAGCCGATGTTCTTCGCCCGGGTCGTGCGCTCGCACCCGAATATCCAGGATGCTGGCGTCGTGTTCTCGGTTTCTGATTGCGATCATTAGTGGGAAGAGTCGGCTAGCGCCTCGGGCTCATTCGTGGATTGTGTGTCTGATTTGCGACCACGAAATTGTTTCGTGCTGTCGCCGCTTCGCGGCTGATCGGATTTCAATCATGCTGTTCCTCGGGCTTGGGCCCGAGGCTATTTGCTCACGCTGCTTCGCAGCTCAAAACCCTGTTCAATGAGCACTGGTTCTGGGTTGTTGCGCTGGGATGCAGGTTGCTCGCTGTTTACAGTTGAGAGTCTTCCCAGCGCATCTGCTGATGGGGCTCGGTAATAGTGCTCGTAATTGAATCCTGAGAAACACATGGGATCTGACGCCACTCCTGGAGAATTCAAAGCTGAGGTTCTAAGAACATGTTCGATGTGTTCCTCAACTCGAACGTGCTAAACGTCGAGAGCGGGATTGATCTCTTCTGTCGTTACCAGCAAGATTGTCGTTTGACGGTCCATTCACAAGGAAGACTCATGATTATCACGCTCAAGGTTACGCTGGTTCGCGGTTTGTATGCGAAGCACGCATGGTCGGCAGAGATCGAACTGGATGACTCATCAACTCTGGATGTCCTGCATAACAGCATTCAGGATGCGGTGAGTTTCGATAACGATCATCTCTATTGCTTCTTCCGGTCGCGAACTGATCGCAGTCGAACGCGAGAATTGTTCGACGATGAGAACGGACGGATCTGGGAGACGAAACTCTCGGATATGTTTCCACTGCCGCCCAAGCAAGGTCTGTTCTATCTGTTTGACTGGGGCGACGAATGGGTCTTCAAGATCTCCCCCAGCAGAAAGAAGCCTCACCAAGCCCAGAAGGGCGTAGAATATCCTCGAGTCACCAGTGAATCTGGCACGAAGCCGGTTCAGTACCCAGACCCGGATGAAGAGTATGATGAAGAGTGATAGTGCCGAGGTGAATCAAGCTCTGGAGTGGATGGCTTGCTGTTTCCTGCGCCATGCACGACTCCATCCGTGGGACAGCCATCTCTCTGCCTCTGCCAAACCAACTTCTCCGCCTTCATTAGCAATGTGAAGCAGAAGTTGTCAGATTCCTGTTGCGATCTCTACTCCACGTTCTTTGCTGAATGGAACCACAGTCATGCGTGCAGATTTCTTCCGGTTGATGCTGGCAGTTGCGACCATCATGGGCAGTGCAGATGCGACGATGGCGCAGGATAAGACGCACATTGAGATTGCCGGACTGGGCATTGGGAAGAAGGATCCGGATTCGGAGTTTGGCCAGGGCTTGTCCATGATGCGGCAACCAGGCCTGGAGGTCGATGTCTTTTTCAAATTGCCAGGGAAGACTGTGTTGTCCATCGACAACAAGAAGTCTGCCGTGGTGCTCAGTACTGCCGATGGAAAGGAACTGCCACTCGAAGAAATGTTCGATGGAAATTATCGCCTGCAGCTGAATGAAGAGCCCGGTGCCGGAATAGTCTCCCTGAAGACCGGGCTGCTTCCTGACAAGAAAACCGCGTCACTCAAACTGGAAGGCGATTTCGTCTTCAACGTGGGTGCAGACCTGAAAACCGCTGATGTTGAGCTGAAGCTGGTTAAAGACAGTACAGTCAAGTTTGGACCGCTTGATGTGACGGTCAGTCAGGTCGGTGATGGCTATGGTGATCCCTACAAGCAGTCGTTTGAGCTGAGCAGTAAGAAGTCATTTGAGGCCATCGCGAAGGTTGAGTTTCTGGATGCCAAAGGCAACGTCATTGAGAGTACCGGGGCGGGCTCTGGAAGTTTTGGGTTCGCTGACGAAGTGACCTATTCACAGTCATGGCAGATTGCTTCAGACGCAAAAGCTGTCAAAGCTCGAATCTCCTACTTCAACAAATCCGAATCGGTGAAGCTGCCCTGCAAGCTGGAGTTTGGGCTTGGGCTTTAGGGGGTTGTTGTGCTTTGAAATTCGGGGGGTGGATAGTGGGAATGGTGCTGGAGATCAGGGGGATCTTTGGCAAGATCCACTACCAAAGCATGTTGCGTTTTGTCGGCGTCGATCCGCGCAAATCCGCGGTTGCAGAATTTCAGTGCTGGGTTCCCGCCATTCCCCCCTGCGCGGGAATGACGGTTTGAACCCCAAAATGACGGGAGTGACCGTGTTTGGTTAGCGTTGATTAGTGATCATTAGTGGTTCGCCAACGGTGCTTGACTGCGAATCGCACACCGGGAAGCTGAC
>JAEUII010000396.1 GCA_016795145.1 Planctomycetaceae bacterium | reverse complement strand
GATGTCTCCCGGCGCGACGGGGCAAACGGTTCAGAATTTTCGAAACGCGAACGCTAATGTGAACTCAAACGGGATTGCTCCGAACGGGATGGCTCCCAACATGACGGCCATGAATCCGAACTCCGGACCTGGTATTCCGGGGACGAATGCACCGCCGATGGGGAATGTGAGCATGCCGGCGGGTTGGAACACTGCTCCAATGGCGGCACAGAATGGCGCGAATGCTCCAGGGCCGGGTTCGGCAAGCCCGTCGAACGGACTGGTTCCCATTCATTCGACCGGCGCGTTCTCACAACCTGCGTCTCCTGTGAGCTATGGTAATCAGGCGGCTCCGGGAGCACCCAATGCTGGCACACCGTCCAATGGTCAGATTGGTGGACTTCGTCTTGAAGGATTGAACTTTGGGCCAGGGTCGCTGTTCCCGGTGGGAATGTCTGAACCGTCAGCGTCTTCTGCACCGGCGGGTTCAGCAGCACCAGGTGCTGCTGCGAACTATGGGACGGCTCCGGGGAACGGCATGATGGCTCCCGCAGCCGGCGCACAGGGTTCATCGCCAATGATGGGGCCTGGTGCTGCAAATGGCACAGGATTGAACAGTCCAGCTCCTGGCGTGGGTGCAGGTCTGATGAATGGATTTCAAGGTGCGGCGAACCAGGCTCAGGGAACTGCAGCCGACATTCGCATGGGCAACGTCGCCTCTGCCGGAAGCAACTCGATGGTCAACGGTGCGATGTATGCCGCTCCGACCAGTGTGTTGCCGGCTCAGGAATGGATGAATCAGATGAACGCGGCTAAGGCCGCAGCCGCAGGGCAGGGGACTGGGGGCGCAAACAATGCTCCAGGTGTCTCCGCACCATGGCCGGCTGCACGACCCGCCGCCCCAACCGGACTTGATGCGTACGATCGGCAGCGTGAGCAGATGGATCAGCAATACAACAATACTCTGCAGCAGATGAACCGTCAGTTCCCGTCATCGACGCAGGCGAAGTACTGATCATGGACACACGGAAACAGGTTGGGAACGACTGAGGACAGTCGTTTTACAATCTGCCCCGTCACTTCTTTGCGGTAACAGGTTCGCCGGAGTCCTGTGGGTACAACAGCATTCGGTCGTGACACAGCAGGATCAGGTCTGCTCGTCCATCACCCGTGAGATCGACAACCATGCCTTCACGTGGTTCGGTGCCTCGGTCTTTGTCCTCGGAGACCAGGCGCTTCTCTTCGAAGACTCTGAAGTTCGTCGCTTCCCGGATGCCGTCGTCACCGTCGTACTTCAGGATGGCCACACCATCAATGCTGGTGTCAATCAGAGTCAGATCGACCTGGCCGTCGCCGTTCAAATCGCCTGCGATCACATCAGCTGGATAGGCATCGTCTCGTTCTGATTCAAAGACAGCGACTTCTTTCATTTCGAAGTCCGAGCGCCCTGCATACAGAACTGAAAACTGCTGTCCTCCGACAAGAAGCAGATCGTCGCGACTGTCGCCGTTGAGATCCGAAACGAGTGTTGAACTGAACTGGATCGAACCCAGATCAACTTCCTTCCAGGGACGATAAACGCCGTCCTGACGGTTCATGACACGCAGCTTTCGCACGCCCGTATCGACCAGGACGATTTCCTGACCTTCTTCGCCGTCCAGATTCAGCATCGCAACGCCTTCCAGGCTGGCTGCGGTTTCTCCCGCGTTGAACTGATCTTCGACCTTCCAGCCGCTGTCGCCAAACGACAATGCTCGCGCGAAAGAATCTCGAGCGACCAGCAGACGTGATCCGGCAACAAACGTGCGGCCTGCTGCGGAGACTCCGAGATCCAGCTGGCTCTTCTGTTTGGCCAGCTCAAAGCTTCCATCATCCTTCTGAAGCAGGACCTGAACGCCGGACTTTGCGGTGCCTGATGGGACCGACAGAAGATCCATGCGTCCATCGCCATTGGCATCCATGTGGACCAGTTTCACACCGCGTGCTCCGACGGCTCCTGTGAGTTCCAGCCTGGCGTCTTTCTCTGCTCGCGTCCATTCTCCGCCATCATTCTGAATGTACCGCTGATACTCCAGCTTCATCGCGTTGCCGGTTCCCTGAGTCACGCCGACAATCAGTTGCGGCTTTGTGTCGTGATTCACCACGGCCACCGTCGCGAACTCGATCCCATCGGGACGCTTGATGATGGTTTCCGGAAACGTCATACGACCATCCTGATAATGGCTGACTGCAATAACACCTTCTTTATTCGTCAGCATCACGGCATCCAGTTTGCCATCCTTGTTCAGATCCGCTGATGCGACGTCTGTGATGCCCAGCAGGCCTGGAAAGATCTCAGCAACACCAAGTCCGTCGATTCCGTTCTGTCTGTAAAGAAGGACCTGAGCCTGTTCCGGATCGTTCACCAGAACATCAGCCAGCTTGTCACCATCGAAGTCACCCGCAACGACGGATCGTTCGCGGCTGGCTCCTGCAGGACCGATTCCGTACTGAAGCATGCGGGACGGAATAGAATTCTGTCGAGCCTCCGCGGGCTGCAGGTGAGAAACAACCAGGCGTCCTTTGCGAGACGCGATGGTCAGCACTTCATGGCCGGGCTTCTGGTCAATGTTCGCCAGCGTGACCGAGCGAGGCTGTTCGAGGTCGAACGAAATCTCCGGGCCCAGGCGACCGTCGTTCGTCTGAATTCGTGCACACAGTCCGCGAGTCGTTCCTTCGTTGGCCAGATAACACAGGTCATTTCGGCCGTCTCCGTTCAGATCAGCAACCTGCACCATCGACAGCTTCTGCGATGTATTAATCAGCGATACAGGAGTCTGCATTTCTCCTTTTTCTGACTGCAGAATCAGCCAGGTCACATCTTTGCCAAGGACAACAATGTCGTCTTTCTTGTCTGAGTTCAGGTCTCCGGCGGCGACCATCCACGAGACAGGTTCCAGGCCTGGAAGTCGAGTCGTCCATTTCTCTGTCCATTCCTTTTCGCCTGCTTTGGGCTGATAGCGAACAGCCAGCTGATCCGGATTTCCGATGGTCGCGATGTCTATGCGGCCGTCGCCGTTGAAATCACCGGACGCCATACCCGCGATGGCTTTGTCCATCGGGATCTTGCGTTCTTCCATTCGCCAGTCAGACGCGAGGTCGTTCACCTTCTGAGCACTCTTGCGAGCAGGATCGGCTTCGCTTCGCTGAACCAGCAGACGCAGGCAGCTCTGGAAGTTGTCAATCATCATGATGTCCGTCAGACCATCACTGTTGAAATCTCCGGACTGTAGATTGAACACACGATTGTCCGTCTTGTAGATCTCAATCCCGCTGAAGCCGTAGAACTGAGCCAGCTCATTGACCTTGTCATCGTCTGCCGCAGCAGTTGATGACAACAATGATGCACCAGCAAGAAGGCTGAATACGAGGGTCTTCAGGGAACGAAACCGCATGATGAACTCCAGATGAAACTCAATTAACTGACCGACCGACGGATAGAGGCTGACTCGTAGCGGGATGACGCAAGCCCTCCGGTCACGTCCCCACCCGTCACGGTCTCCAAATGAAAGGACACGAGCCCTCCGGTTTTCACTGCCGGAAGGCTTGCGCCTTACCGCTGACTAACGTTTGAACATTCCGCTGCCCTTGTCGCCTCGTGAAAGGAG
Source organism: Planctomycetaceae bacterium (assembly GCA_016795145.1). GTDB lineage: Bacteria > Planctomycetota > Planctomycetia > Planctomycetales > Planctomycetaceae > SXXK01. The sequence continues at coordinate 6,870 of JAEUII010000396.1, read as the reverse complement.
ATAGGCCAGCAGATCCAGAACCTCATCCTGATTCAGAGGCTTCAGAAGGTCGGCCGGCATGATGGAGACTTTCGCCGGCAGAATTTCATCAACCTCTGACTTCGGGATTTCGGTGATTTTTGTTGGGTCTTCCGGGTTCGTTAGAACCGTCACACTGTTTTCATTCTCCGCGACGATTCGACCGCTAAACGACTTTCCGGACGTCGTGACGACGGTGCTTCCCTTGTATTGATCGCTGATGACTTTGCTTGGCTCCATGATGGCTTCCGTCAGATCCTTGACGTTGAACCGGCCTGCCAGCTGAGTCAAATCGGGGCCTGTTGCGCCGCCATCACCCGCAAAACGATGACAGATCACGCAACGAGTCGCAGCGAACATCTTCTGACCGTTTTCGAAGTTACGATTCTTTAGTCCGTTCTCGGCAAGAGCACGCACTTCTTCCAGAGTCCATTCTTTTCCTGGACCAGCTGGCTTTGGAATCTCGGGCAGTGTGTATGGCTTTCGAGCACCGCTGGCTTCGATCAGCAATCGTTCCTTTTCAGAAGCGTTCTCAAAACACTCCTGTTCGATGTTGCGAAGGAAACCATGGTAGCTGGCGCCACCGGCCCACTGATGAGCACGTTCGAACCAGCTGAAGTAGGCCTTGCGCTGATCCATGGTCCAGCCTTCTTTGGCATTCCTCAGACAGAATGCGTACCAGATCTGCTGCTGATCCGGTGCTTTTTCGATTGATGCTGCGATGGCTCCGCCGTAGCCGCGATTACGAGCCAGCAGGTCTTTCATGTCATCGGTCACCGTTGGTACTGAGGGAGCTTCCAGCAGTGCGACAGTTTTGCCAATGATCGTTGGAGATTTCAGATAAATCAGGACCTGACACAGTTCTCGATCAAGATCCATGTTGTTTGACGGGAATGAACCGTCAATGTCTGCAACGAACTGTTCTCGTTGTTCTGCGGTCGGTGGTCCAAGTCGCAGGCAAACAAGACTGAGGGCTCGCAGGTAGATCAATTTCTGCTCCACTGTGAGCGACGAGAACTTGATCTGGGACAACATCTTTGTCGTGAGGCGATGGAGCTTTTCTTCCTGCTCGGTCACCTGAGCCTCTGTCAGACCTTTTTCCTTTGCCAGTACTTTCAACGGTGCCTTGGCGAGCGTAACAACAATCGACAGACGATCTTCAGGAGGTCCCTGAGACATATCGGCAGATTCCAGTTCCGACGCAGAAAGCAGGTCGAGGAACAGCTGCGAGTTGTAGAACGCTTCGCGAGCAGCAGACTTCAGGAACCGATCGCCCGACCGAACATCGCTCTCGAGACCCGCGATGAAAACGTCCGTGGAAACTCGAGGCTGGACAGTGTCGCCATTTCGTCCGGCATGCCACGATTCGACAACATGGCGTCGTGAACGCGGGCCTGCACCTTTTTCATCGTGCAGATTGGCCGGAGCTGTTGATTCACTTCCGGTGTAACGCACTCGGAAAAGTTCTGACTGAGTACCTCGGCCACCGATCGAGAAGTAGAGCATCCCATCCGGGCCAACGGCAACGTCGGTCAGCGGAAGTGGCGTTCGCGACAGAAATTCTTCCTTCACACCGGTGTACGTGCTGTTCGTCGGATCCATGTGGATCGCGTACATTGTTCCGAACGTCCAGTCACAAATGAACAATGCCTTCTGGTACTTTGCCGGGAACTTCGTGCCGTAACCGAACTCCACTCCGACCGGACACCCGGGGCCGATGTTCACAAGTGGCGGGAGGCTGTCGATGTAGTGGTTCGGCCACTTGCCGCTTCCGCTTCGCCATCCAAACTCGCTGCCACTGGTTGCATGAACGACTCGTGTTGGTCGATACCATGGCATGCCGACGTCCCATTCCATGTCCGCGTCATATGCAAACAGTTCGCCATCGGCATTGAATGCCATGTCGTAGGGATTTCGGTAACCAACCGACCAGATATCCCAGGTCTTGCCATCTGGATCAGTACTGGCGATCCAGCCGCCGGGAGCCATGATGCCGCGCGCATGTCCGTTGGCATCCCACATGCGAGGCAGGATGTGATCTTCGGACCAGTTTGTTGGAATGCGGCTCGTGTAATCTTTGTTCGTCAGTTCGTCGCCCGCGTTGAAGGGTGGCAAAGTATGATTACCGCAGATGACGAAGAGTCGCTTTCCATCAGGAGACAGTCGCAGCGCGTGAGGACCATGCTCACCGCCACCACGGAACTCTTTCAGCTTCACGCATTCATCGAAAGAATCATCTCCGTCTTTGTCGCGTGCTCGGTAGAGTCCGCTTCCTGGACCACCGTTGATGCTGAAATACAGCGAATCAAACGCCCACAACATTCCCTGAGCTGCCGTTGGCTTGATCTCGCACTTCGAAAAGTCCACTCGCTCAACTTTTGCCTCGGAGCCTTCTGCGTTGCCAGGCAACGTGACTCGGCAAATTCCAAGATCACCCTGATCGCTTGCGAGCAGTCGACCTTTGTTGTCGAACGTAATGCAGACCCACGATCCGAGTTCGTCTTTCGGAACGGTGAAGACCTTCTCGACCGCAAATCCTGGAAGAACTTCAAACACGCCTGGAGGAACGCGTCCCTCGCTTCCGGTGTTATTGAAGACCAGTCCCCACGGACCGTCTCCGTAGGTTCCTCGCAATTCGACTTTGTCGTTCGAGTCTTTTCCTTTTTCCAGATCCCAGGTCCAGGAGTCATCGGAAACGACTTCGATCGTCTTGCCGTCTTCTGTCTGCACGACCAGCTTCAGGACGAAGGCCGCAACGCCGCCACCGTTCTCAACGACGGCTTCAATTCGGTTCTTGCCGGCGACCAGTGACGAGGTCACATCAACGTCGATAGGTTCCTGCCACTCACTGCTGCTGCCAACTCGCTTGCCATTGATGAAGACCGTGCCGGAGTTATCCGTTGATGCCTTCAGCCGGGCGGCCTGGACTTTTGGGAGTTCGACAGACTTGATCAGAACGTACTTCGCGTCGTTGTTGTTGCCCCAGATCCACTTTGGTACAGCGCCGCCTGAAAACGCTCCATCGGGAATCGTTGGCTTCTTCACTTCAGGCACTTCGGCAGCACCATAAAGCTGAGACGGCTGCGATTCGGTCTTTTGAGTCCAGACTTGCTGAGCCATCACGCTGGATGTGCTCAGGAACAAACCTGTCGTAAGCAGAAAGCGAAACATAGGCAGGAGTTTTCCGTGGGAGGGATATAGAGAAAAGAGGGCGCGTCGTTGAGGACGAAGTATTGCAGGAGAGTGTGCGAAAGAAAACGATCCGCGCTCCACGTGTTTTCACGGTTTCTTTCTGCAACTCTTGACACACTGACGGGGAATCGTTTTGCTTGCCCGGCAGAAATTTCCGTGAATTCAATTCGTTCATGTCGTTTTGTCGTCCAAGTCCCTTTGTCAGTATCGCCAGACCATGTCGGAGCTTGCCGCGAATTCAATGGACGACCGACACTGGGACGTGTTTCGAGCGGAACTGCATGCAAGCGTTGACCGGCCGACGATCCTTCGAGTCATCGTCGATTCCGGCGCGGCCATCACAGGGGCTGATCGGCTGGTGCTGCTTGAGGAATCGGCTGGTGCTCTGAACGTTTTGGCCGTGACGGGGACTCGCAGTCTGAACGTGAGGTCGGATGAGGTTCGTGGTCTTCTGGAATTCTGCAGAAACCTGATCGCTTCGTCTTCTGTTGGGCAATGGACCAATCGACAAGGGGAGAGTGGGGCGGGGAAGGCGTTTCGGCTGGATCGACTTCGCCCCGATCTGACCGCAGACGCGGCCTCTCATCAGCGCACGTACTTTCTCCTGTCAGAAGCGGCTGAAGGTTCCATTGATCGTGTCAGAAAGTTCCACGAGACGCTGCGAGAAATCACGATCGCACTTCAGCGCTGTCCGCAACTCGCACGATCAAAGCCATTTGCCTTTAAGAAGATTCTCATTGGCACGGCGGTGATCGTATCGGGGTTGGTGTTGATTCCGTGGGAGTTCGAGGTGGAAGTTCCGGCGTTTGCATTTCCTAAAGAGCGACGAAGTATCTTCGCACCGGAGAATGGAATCGTCGATCAAGTCAGCGTCTCGGAAGGATCATCGATTGAAGCGGGCCAGACGCTGCTGACTCTGAAGAACTCGCAGCTTGCCATGCAGTTGCGTTCGGTTCAGGGCGATAGAGACACGACGTCCGTGCGTCTGCGTGCACTTGGAATTGCCAGGACGTCCGCTGCGGCTGGTTCCGATCTGGCTCAGGAACTGATCCGCGAGGAACTTCAGCTGGAACAGAAACTCCGAACGCTCGAAGCGGAGACGACGCTGCTTCAGGCGCAGTTGGATTCGCTCACATTGAAAGCGCCGATTGAGGGAATGGTCTTTCAGCGTCGTCTGCATGAACGACTGGACCAGCGACCTGTGCAGCGAGGACAGTTGTTGCTTGAGATTGGACAGACGGATGGTCCATGGGAACTGGAGTTACAGATTCCTGCCTCCAGTGCTGGCTACATACCGATTCCGCTCGGAGCTGTGGTCCCGGAAGACGGCAAGGTCATTCCGGTCAGATTCCGAACGGGTGAATCTGATGCGGGGCAGGGGAGAGCGGAGCTGACGTCGATCTCGATGGGCGCGGAGATTTCCGAAGGTCGGCTTGTCTGCATTGCAACGGCCAGCATTCTGCCGGATCAGGATCAGGCAGACGGCGATCCAGCTTCGCTTCGGCCAGGGCAGGCGGTGACAGCGCGGATTTCATGCGGCAAGCGGTCGCTTGGGTTTGTGCTGTTTCGCGATGTCATTCAGTCTCTTCGAAGGATGTGGTTCCTATGGACGTGACATTCATCTCTTCAGCAATTCTGTTTCGGGTGCTGATGCCATCGTTGTTCGCTGCAGTCTGTGTCGACGAAAAGAGCGATGTGCTCAAGGTGCCATCGGCAACGCTGGTTCTCATCCGCCAGGCCGACGTTTCTGCAAAGGAAGCGGGTGCCCTGAAGGAACTGAAGATTGTTCCCGGCGCCAAGGTTGCTGAAGGCGAAGTTGTTGGATCGCTGGATGATGAACGCCAGAAGCTGGCCGTGAAGACAGCTCAGCTGAACCACAAAATTGCGGTCATTGAAGCGAATGACACGGTCGCAGTTGCCGCCGCCGAAGCCGCAGTGCGCGAAGCGGAGCTGGAGAAGAAGCGTCTTGAAGCAGCCGCCAGCATTTCCGGCAAGACCGCGGAGAGTGAAGTAGCAATACGGCTGGCTGAGAAGACCGTGGAGGTTGCGAAGCTTGAACTTTCGCGTGCGCAGAAGGCCAGGGAATCGTTCTCCGCAAGTGTTTCGAATGCCGAGCTGACTCGACTGCAGTCCATCCTGGATCAGCGGACTCTGGAACTGGAGAAGGCGACAGAAGAAAAAGGCATCGCAGCGCTGCGTCCGGTCGTAGACAATGCTGCAGTGGCCGAGCAGGCAGAAACGGTGGAGCGGACGAAACTGTTAGCTCGAGAGAAGCAACGACTTGTGGACGTGGCTCAGGTGAACAGTGAGATTGCTGCGAACGAACTGGAGTCGGCTCAACTGATGCTTCAGAGGCGTCAGTTGACGGCTCCGTTTGCTGGTTCCATTGTTGCTGTGCATCGCCAGCCTGGTGAATGGGTCGAACCTGGCGCGGCCGTGTTTCGACTGATCGCTTTGGATCGGCTGCGAGCCGAAGCGATGATCTCAGCGACTCATGTGAATCGGCTGAAGGAAGGAATGCCGGTCCGCATCCTGAGCAAGGATTCTGCAGTCGAGCCAGTCTCCGGAGCATTGGCCTGGGTCAGTGATGAAATCGAACCGCTTAATCAGCAGGTTCGCATCTGGGTTGAATTCGACAACAGCAAAGTTCGGATGCGACCGGGCATGGTCGTCTCACTGGAAATTCCAATCGAATGAGCATCGACGTTGAAACAGATGAACCGGTGGTCCTGTCGATTCCGACAGCGATGAAGGGTTGGCTTGTTGCCTTCTTCGCCGGGGTTCTTGTTTCCGCATTTGGCTTTTGGTGGATGTCGCGTCCTGCGGCCGACAAAACGTTTTCTACTTTTGTTCAGGCTGGCAGCATTGAGACGCCGGAAGCGGCCAACGCCGCCTTTCAGAACTGGCTGGCATCCGGTGACGGAGCTTCCGCAAGAGAGTCGTACAATCCGTCGCTGCTGTCTCAGGAGACGACCGAGTTATCAAGAAACATCTGGCTGTTGCCGTGTGTCGACCAGGTCCATTCCTACAAACGCTACTTTTATGTTTCGCCGGAAGGGATCGGTCCGGTGACTCAGCAGAAGCTCGTTCGTTTGCTGAGCGAAAGATACACCACGATGCGTTCAGATCTAATTCGTGATGAGTTGATTCCGCTGACACTGGAACTTCTTTACCCGAACGCTCGGCTGCTGAATTCTGCGGATGATATTCCCAACCATACTCCGCGGCTGCAGGGGCGAACATTCATCGGCCGACTCGATGATGATCTGCTCACGCTGATTCGGCCAACCTCATTTCGTCAGGCAACGCAAACCCGATCGCGGTATTATGTGGCCTATGCCTGGTGGCCGTTGAATGGAGAGGTCATCCGACTTCGTTTGCAGGTTCACGGCGACAATTCAGACCCGGATCCTGAAGAAGGCTGGAAGCTTGCCGCGATCGACGGTCGAACCCTGGCCAGCAAGATTGGCGGCGAACCCGGTATGCAGCCGAATCCGTAACGCTTCGCGCGAGTTACTGGGTAGGTTCTTTCTGCCGGAAAGAACTTTCGCCGTCAGGCGAACCGTGTTCTGACGCATGGCCTGCTGTACCATTTTTCCACGTTCACCAATGAGAGATTGGAACGAGGCATGGTCGCTGGTCGCGGCGGGGCCGCGAAGT
>JAEUII010000351.1 GCA_016795145.1 Planctomycetaceae bacterium | reverse complement strand
TCGGTCGCAGCTGCATGGCCTTCAGGCAGATAGCTTCGAGCGATTGAGGAATTGTCCGAACAAGCGACGAAGGACGCGCGAAGCGACCTTCAATGACGCGCGTTCGAATCTCCAGCCCGTTCTCTCCGGAGAAAGCCGCCTGTCCGCACAGGATCTTGTACAGCGTTGCTCCCAGACTGTAGATGTCACTGGCGGGTGTTGGTGCAAGATCCGACGCCTGCTCAGGACTCATGTAGGCCAGGGTTCCGGCACCACCTCCGGATCCGCTGTTGTGACTTCCGGATTCAGGCACCAGAGTCACTTCGCCGCTGTTTCGAAATCGATCATCACGATCGACGGAGATTGCCAGTCCCCAGTCGACCACCAGAGTCTCACCGTAGCGACCCAGCATGATGTTGGCGGGCTTGATGTCTCTGTGAACAATGCCTCGATTGTGAGCATAAGCAATCGTGCGGCAGACAGAGACAAAGGCATTCAGCAACCGACGGAACTCCAGACTCTGCTGAGCCTCCGCGCGTGATTCGCTGCGCTGTCGGTGAAAGCGATGAATGGCATCATCCATCGTCTCGCCGTCAATGAACCTCATCGTATAGAACGGCTGGCCATCATCCGTCATTCCAATGCCGTACAGCGGCACGATGCCAGGATGTTCAAGCCGACCAGTAACCTCTGCTTCCAGGCGAAACTGTTCGCGGCTGGCTCGATGCTGCAGCAGTGTTCGATGAAGGAACTTGATCGCGACACGTCGGTTCAGATTCTCCTCGGTGCCGGAGAAGACCGCTCCCAGTCCGCCTTTCACATGAAACTCCAGTTCCGTGATCTCGCTCATGGCCTTCAGAGTCTGAGTCGTTGGAACAGCGACGGAATCAGAAGCACCATCCCTGGACTTTGACGTCGGTTTCTGGTCCGAGCGAGATGCCGGTGCGGGCGTTTGATGAACAGCCTGTATTCTTGAACGAAGTTCTGCGGCAATATGCGGAAACTTCGCGCACAGATCATCCAGTGAAAGGTTCTCACCGCGTTCCCGCGCAGTGATCCATTCTTCCAGCAGGTTTTCTACCAGACTGGAGCCGTCCATTCCCTGAGTTTTTTCATCAAACGTCATGTGTGATTCGCGAACTTTAGGACCCGATCCCTGTGCTCCCGGCCATTCTAACGATCAGCCCCATTCTGATCGACGCCACTCCGCACCGCCGCTTTTCCGCAACAAGTTCCTCGGGACTGGTGCTTTCTACTTTCGAGGCACCGGACAACTCGCAGATTTCTGCGTTTCAAACAGCGAACTCGGCAAACGGTCGGTGTGTGGAGAAGCTTCTGATGAGCAAACGGAACCGCGATTCTCGGTGTTTTTTGCTATTTCGAAGATTTCGCGCAGCAAACGGCACTGGCGGGGAACTTAGTATGTGAATCCTGTGCGAGACATGACTCCGGAGGTCTGTTGCATCTGGTGCAACAGATGTGTCTGAGCGGGATTCCCTGAAATGCTGGCTGGTGCATGAGTCTGACGGAATCTCAATCGAATCTGAGAGACGCACTGTCTGATCGAACGCTGCTTCGGCGCTTCGTTCTGGATGGGGATCAGTCGGCATTTGCGGAAATTGTGCAGCGTCACAGCGGTCTGGTGATGTCGGTTTGTTACCGAATGACCGGGCAGCAGACAGACGCGGACGATGCCTTTCAGGCGACCTTTCTGGTGCTGGCTCAGAAACCGGCAGGCATTGACAATGTCCTGTCGCTGGCCGGATGGCTTTACAGTGTGGCCTGGAGAACTTCTGTCCGTGTTGTCAGGCTCAGGAGACGTCGAATGATGGAGGCCTTGCCGGCAGAACCGGCATCGCAGGACCCTGATCCGCTTCGCATGATCTCAGAGGCCAGCGATCTCGCCGCTTTGGATGAAGAACTCAACGAACTGCCTCAGAAGTATCGAGATGTGCTGGTCATGAACTACCTGGCTCAGCAAACGAGCCAGCAGATTGCGGATCAGTTGAACGAAAGCAAAGGTGCAGTGGACGGTCGGCTTCGCGAAGCCAAGCGTCTGCTGAGAGTCCGCCTGGCTCGCCGCGGTGTCGAAGTGGGAGCATTGATGGTTGCAGCCACACTGGCTCAGTCGGCCGTCGCTGCTCCCGCACTCATCGCGAAGACTCAGGCTTTGGCGGGCGTTGTCGCTGGAACAACCGGCGTCACGTCCGCTTATACAACTCAGGAACTTCTGAAACTCAAAACACTCAGCTCAGCAGGAGCCACGATAATGACAACCAAGATTGCCCTCGCCGTTACAGCTGGCTGTGCCATGCTGATCGGTGGACTCGGAATGAGTCGTCTGAATGCCTTCCCGTCCGGAACCGGACAGGAGCCCGCGGTCGCACTGGATGCACGAGCGGAAGGCACCGACGAAGTGAAGTCTAACGAAGGCGCGGTGGTGGAAGCGTCGCAGGAAGGAGCCAGCGGTGGAGCCGGAAGTGCTTCTGGCGCTGGGGCAGGTAGTGTCCTCAATTCTGGTGGCGGAGGCGTCGCTGGTGATATCGCACCTGGAGCAGGCGGAATCGTCGGAGGCCTTCAACCAGGGGCGACGGGAGCCGGTCTTGCTGGCGGCATGCCACCCGGCATGGGCTCAGGAATGGGAATGCCGGGCATGGGCATGGCGGGACCTGGCATGGGCATGGGAGCCGGAATGGGACCAATTCCTGCCAAAAGCAATTTGAGCTTCTCGCGACTCCTGGATCGAAGCGCGGAGGCTCAGATGATTCAGCGATTAGGAACTGAACAAAGTCCGGAGATGATCTTCGCGGGAGAGCAGCCTCTTGCCACGATTCTGGACTCGCTGTCAGAACACCTGGGGACAAGAATCGTAATTGACAAAAAGGATCCGTCCGGGGAACTCACGTCGGCAACGCTGTCTGAAATCATGGTTCGCGACATTCAGATTCCAACAGGAACGATGTCGGTCGCAGCAGTCCTGGATGAGGTTCTTTCACAGTCCGAATCAATCCGATTGACCTGGATCGTTCGCAATGGTCAGGTCGTGATCACCTCCGAAGAAGGTTCAGAACAACCCGAAAATCTCATACTTCACAGTTACGACATTACGGCGTTGAGAGACCTGCAATTGACATCACCGTCGACTCAGCTCCCCCCTGCTGGAGGAATGGGCGGCGGAGGATTTGGAAGCGTAGCTGATCCTCAGTTGGGAATGGGTGGCTATGCTCCCAATTATAGGCTCGCCACAAGTTTGAATCCGCAGGAAACCCCAGGTGCCGACGGCACGCCACCGGGACAAGCCGCACCAGGCGGAATGAATGGCGGCGGCGAGGGAGCAATGGGTGGTGGAGGAGCAATCGGTGGGGGCGGTGGCTTGGGCGGCGGAGGCTACAGACCGCCACAGCCGTCGACATGGGAAACGAATGTGGTCCTGGCCATCATCGATCTAACGTCACCACCTTGTTTGTGGGTCCAGAACGGTGACCAAATCGGAACCATGGTCGTCGTTGGTAATCGGCTTGTCGTCCGACAGACTCGCAAGGGTCAGCAGCTTGTGTCGGAAGCGATCGAGCAACTGGAAGAGGCGGCAAAAAGTCGAGCCCAGCAGCCTGGCGGAATGATGCCAGGCGGAATGGGTCCTGGTATGTCGGCTCCATCAGCGACCTACTAAGTTGAATGGTTGCGATTTCGAACGGATCTTCGAACAATCACTACTCTCGAAGATCTGTTTCAAAAACAAAGAACTCGGCAGCGAATGAGCAACCACGTTTACATACGGCTCGCGGGACACGGTCTGATCGTGATCCCGCGTGCTCCGTATAGCATCATCCGATCGAACGAAAGTGGCGAAGCGGGATTGGAGACTCTTCCGTCTTCCGCGATTGATGTTGAGTACTTCTCTCCAGGCGGCACGTTGTTCACTCGACTGTTGCCGGATTCGAATGGTGCTTATCGTTCAAAGGTGGACCAGTACACGAACTCACCGCTGGATGTTGTGGATGTCGAAGCTGGTCTGGTAGCCGGTGACTGGCAGGTGCAGACCAGCGTCTATTCCTGCGGTTGGCCGGCTGGCTATTCCATCGCCTCCAACAACTTTCCGAACGATCCGAGTGTCTTTGATTTCAAGGGCCGGGAAGACGAATTGATCTTCTTCCAGACAGCCCATCAAATTCCTGATGTGGAACAGTTCTGTGCTCCCGGTCAGCGGATTGTTCACGTCGAACAATCAGCAGAGTTCGATTCGATCACGCTCGCCTATGAAATCGACTCCGAACCGTACCGACAATGTCATCTTGTCGTGAAGCTGCCGGAAAGACATGTGGTCTGCACCGCTCAATGCCGCGCCCATCTGGCCGATGCATGCTTTGCAGCCTGTCGCAACGTGGCCCTGTCATTCCGATGGACTCCGGAGTCTTCGTCGTAACCACTCAACGGGTCGCTCGGAGCGGGTCGCCGCGGAAGGCCACAAATCGTCCACGCTGGTCATTTCCTGAGCATCTTCGCTGATGAATTGCACACCTGTGCAGCCTGATCAGCACGCGACGACGGCAAGTTGTGAAATTCGTTTCGCAGACTGCCGTGTCGACTCGCTGTCTTTGTTCGAATCTGCTGCAATTCGCCCCGCTTTTTGCGACATTCCTGAACCACGTCGCACGGAGCGGGGTTGCCATTGTTTCGGACAGAAGTGAAGGTTGTGCCGGTGTCGATGATCGATCTTGAAGAGACCATTGGTTTTGTATCCCACCAGACCAGCGAACAGCTTGCGGAATCTCGCGAAAGTGTCCGCCGTTACATCGTGCTGAAACTGCTCGCCAACGGTCTGCCGATTCCACAGAAGTTTGAAGACCACGACCGACTGGGTGCTCCCCGACTGCTCAGCACTTATCATCATCGCCTGAAACGTCTGGACTCAATCCACTGCCCTGCGGATGCTCGCATCGAATCATTCCTGCGCCGGTATTTTGACCGAGTCAAAGGATGCAGCTCACTTCGACTGCCCGACCTTGCCATAATTCTGGATCGCCACGGTATCGCTCGGGAGCTGTCGCTTCCTCATGATGCCGACGAATACTCAAACCGCTACGGCGCTTCGTACCGAGTTCGAAACGGGGTGCTGCATAACCCCGCGAACGATCGCCGAACAACGGTTGGAACGTTCCACGTCACCGAAGGAGGACTGCCGGTTCCTCGTGACAAGAAGGCTGTGCCCAAAGCAACATTCGCAGCGCTGTTTCGCCATGCGATGAATCCTCCGGCGGAACTTCTGCAGCTTCCGTTTTCATGTCGTGAATCAGACCCGGCCAGTGCCTTTGTTTCGCTGCTGATCCGGCCGGTCCTGTCTCCCGAAGTTCAGGGTGTTTGCCCGGAACAGTCGATGGAGATTCGGTTCTTCGCACCAGGTGCTCTGGTCAGTAACCTGGACTTTGTCGAATCGATCTTTGGAAATGCGGGCGATCCATTCCTGCCGGTGAACGATTCTGCACTGGATGTGGAACACTGGAGCGGTCACACCGGCTGCGTGATTCTGGCGCCGCATCTCATCGACGTGCTGAAGAAGGATCTCGGGCTTCCACAATGGGATGATGCGACCGAGCGTCAGCGTCTGGATGGCATGTGCTGGAAATCAGAAGACGAAAAGTACAACGAAGGCCAGCCGTTCAAACTGACGTGTCGCGATGAAGAAGGTGTCATCGTCACGCTGATCGCCGACAATTATTACGGCTACTGCAAGAAGGAGGTCAAAACTCAGCTGAGCTATGCTGCGAATCTCGCTGGCCTGGTCGAAGAAGAACATGCGGGTGGAGCCATGGCGTTTGCCAGCTTCAACCTTGGCGAAGAGTTCAACGCGGACAGCCGCAAGTACAACAATCGGACGTTCGCCGATGTAGCAAGAGACTACTCGAAGTTCATCGATATCCAGCCTGAAGGATACGGCATCGATAAGAATCATCCGACCGTGATCTACGTGTCGGAGAACGCGCGATTCACCGTGGCGGATCAGCGAGTCTCCTGGTTCTACAACAGCGAGCCTCATCATATTCCTCTGCGGCCAGGTTACGTTTACATCACTCCCAGCGGCTACAAGGTTCGTCTGGAGAAACATCCGGCTGCTCCGTCCTGGCGATTGATTGGAACGCTGTTCGAAGGCGTCTTCTGCCACAAGCCATGCACGGTGAGCGGCGGCGGGAAGAGCGAGATCAGTAAGTCGATCGCCGATTATCTGCTGCACGGTCCGATCTTTGTGGCCGATGCGGAAAAGGACCTGCAGCTGGTCCAGGAGATCTTCGATCGAGATTACTCCAACCGCTGGCGCGCGGACGGCTCTGTGAAGCCAGACTACAACCGCACGGCCAGTCGGCGCATTATGGATCCGTCCCGGTCATTGGGCAGTGTGATCAAACTGCTGACTCCTTCGTCTGACTACACGGACGAATACAACGCATGGCTTGAAAAGATCCCGGACCACATTTACGCACTGGTCTTCATCATCAAGCGTATGCACACCGGTCTTGAAAGCGACTGGCGCAAGAACTTCACGGTCGATATCGTCAACGGTCATCCAGGCCACGAGCTAAAGTTCGGTGAACGAAAGCTCGTCGGAACTTACCTGCGAGTCGGTCTGCTGGGTGAGAACACATGGCGAACCTACAAGCTTCGTCAGGACTTCGCTCCGGCTCAGAAGGTTCAGACAGAAGATGACATCAGCGTGTCGATCGTGCTGCCTCGCCGCAGCCTGCAGCATCTGGGCAACGTGATCACCGAAGAAGTCAGCTACAAGTTCGTTCAGAACTGTGAATATCGACTGTTCCAGCGTCCGGACGATGCGATCCATCGAGGACTCGATAAGCAGACGGAAGCTGACCTCGCGCGGTCAGACAACTTCATCGTCAACTTCGAACCTCTCGCGCGGAAGCAGGTCAACGAGATTTGTGATCGCCCGGTGGACCTCAGCCAGTTTACTCAGCCGATGCAGCGACTGCTTCATGAGATGCAGGAAAGCGCCGACAGCTATGTGGTGTGCTCCAACACGCCGCGTCTCGTGAATGGCGTTCCCAGCAAGAACCCTAGGTATCTTCAGCCGCGACCAGACCTGATCACTCCTGTGAATCGGTACGTGGGTGAAATTGGCATCCGGCTTTCCCGAGCAGTGCCGGTCGACAAACCCGTCCTGTCGCCCGTGCAGGCCGTGCTGATTGGACGACGTAACAATCCTCCGGAACCAAATCGAGGCATTCGTCCACTTTCGGTCTATAACCCAATTCACTATCAGGAA
>JAEUII010000344.1 GCA_016795145.1 Planctomycetaceae bacterium | reverse complement strand
GGGATAGATCAACATTCCTTTTTCTCCAAATAGCTGCTGAGGCCGCAGGCCAGCAGACTCTCACCCAGCGCAGATCGGCCCAATTCAGCGTTGCAGGCGGAATTGGCAGCAAAGACGACGGGGAAAATTCCTCGGATTATGCCCTGAGTGGAATTTCCCCCTCTTGGCGCGTGGCGCGGAGGGTCGCAGAATGTGATCGGGTGACGTGAGGGCCGAAGTTCCTGAACGTCTCTTAACAGGCTGATGCTCCATTCGATCGGGTATTCAATCACGGTCAGTGCCTGCCAGCAAAACAACGGATGAATCCTATGAACGCCAAAGTGCTTGTGTCGGGATTGTTGCTGGGACTGGTCAGCTGTGTCTGCACGTCAGACGCGGTTGCTCAAAGCGGGCACCATGGAAATCTGCCGCCGGGCGCGGCGAGTAGCCCGTTCACGCATCGGCATCCAGGCGGATCCGGAGCCGTCTTTCGATCCAGCGGTGCACCACTGATGGGACCTCCGGGATTGGTTCAGCAACTCGGTGGCGGTTCCATTTCGTCAGCCACGTATTACTCGGGCAACACCGGGCTGGGACCCATGGGAGTGGCGAGGTATCGCAATTCTGGTGTCTATCACTTTTCGAACGGCGCCTTCTTCCCATCGATCATGCCATACGGCGGACTCAACAGCTTCACATCGATGTATGGGTACAACTATGGATATGGCTACGGATTCAATCCCGTTTACGGCGCGGTGCCGAATGGATTGGGTTATCAGATGTCGTATCCTGGTATGACGACGATCCCGGGCTGGAATGGTCCGATGACTCCCGTGATGCCTGGTCCTGGAGCACTGACAGTCGATCCGTGGACAGGGATGTTGATTCCGTATTCCTGTTACAGCAACGCCGTTCCGTACTTCGGCGGATTCAACGCCTATTCCACCGGTTTCGTTGCTGCACCGACGTGGATCAACCTTCAGGTGACTCTGCAGCCGACGGTTCCTTCGACGGCCGCGTACACGATGACGGATCCGCGTATCCTGGACTTCATTGCTCCCATGGCCGCTCAACCGGCACCTGACGCAATTGCGAATGTTCCTCCTGCTCCAAAGCCGGATCGAGCACTTCCGTTATTGAATGAGTTTGCTGCAGCGGTGAAGCCGGAGAAAGAACCAGACCTGACCGACAAGATTCACAGTCTCCGACATCAGTCGATCGGCGATGATGCGTTTCGCAAGGAAGATTATGCTCAGGCGCGCGACGAGTATGAGCAGGCCATGAAGATGGCTCCAGAACGACGCGCACCCTGGATCCGACTCTCCGTGGTTTCCATCGCACTCGCGGATTTTCCGAATGCCGCGGCGTACCTGAAGACAGGGCTTGAACAGTCTGACGATGCGACTCGTGCCTGGGTCACAGCCGAAGAACTCTACGGCGAAAAAGTCGGCGAGCGAACTCGGACACACGCCTCGCGACTTTGGAACTGGCTGTCCGAGCAGCCAATGTCGTCCGACCGATTGTTGCTGGCAGGGACTTACCAAAAGGTGCGAGGCTTCGGGAGCATTGCCGACGACTTATTGAAGATGGCGTCACACGAAGGCCCGGAAGCCGATCGAGTTCTGCTGGTGCAGGAGCTTGCGGCCTCTGATACAGGAAGTCGCTTCGTTGCTCAGGAACTGGATGTTCTGCGTTCGTCCAACGCTGCTGATAACAAGGCAGCCGACGGCACGGCGAGCGACGCCGGAGTTCAAGCACCCGTCGATCCAGCGCCGCTGATCATTCCACCAGCTGAAGCACCACGCGAGGAAGGCGGGATCTATCTGCCGAAGAAGAGCCCGAAGTAATGCAGCAGCGCGTTGGGGCATGAGCCTGAGGCGCTAGCCGAAGTTGTTTCCACGTGTTTTTGCTGGAGTCACCCGCGGCTAGCGCCTTGCGGCTCACTAAGTCAGCTGCGTCTTTAGCTCCCCACCCATGCGCAGCATGGGAGGGGTCGAGCGAGCGCCAGCAAGCTCGGGGGCGGGCACCGCAGCTGGATCGATGCAACGTTCGAACAAACTCGGCTAGCGCCTCAGGCTCAGAGGATTATTAGCCGACGGGGTTCTTCGCCAGCATCTCCAGGAATGCAGTTCGCATTTTGTCGACGGCGGTTTTCATTGGGCCTGGCAACGTCGCACCGGAGGCAAGTCGATGACCTCCGCCGGAAAACTGTTCCGCAAGGCTGGCGACATCGTGAGGATTGCGGCAACGCAGGCTGAATTTGATTTGCCCGGTTTGCAATTCCACGGCAATGAAGGCGGCTTCTGAACCAGCAACAGTCAGGCATTGGTTGACGAGTCCTTCCGTATCCGAAGGAACTGCGCCGGTTTCGGTCATGTCTTTCGAATCGGCCTGGATCCAGACCAGGCGACCGTCTGCTTCCACCGTTGTCCGTCCGAGTACTCGACCGCCCAGTCGAACCCGCGCCAGCGACATTTGTTCGTGCACAAGATTGAAGACGTAATGAGGCGACGCGCCGCGATCGATCAATGCGGCCGCGATCTTCATCGTCCGTGACGTTGTTGACGGGAATCGAAACCAACCCGTGTCCGTGGCGATCGCCGCGT
>JAEUII010000322.1 GCA_016795145.1 Planctomycetaceae bacterium | reverse complement strand
GGAAGCTGACGCATCCCGCTCGCCAGGGATGACGAACGAGGGACTTGTTTGACCGTGTGGTACAGTCCTCGTCCACCAATTCACGAGCGGCCCTGCTTCACGCGGCGACTCTTTCAATGGCCGCAAGAAAACCGCGACTTGCAATGGGTACTTCGCGGCGGTTCTGACTGAATCTCGATTCCTGAACCAGGTTATCCGATCCAAATCCGTTCGTCCGACTCGTGAATTTTTGAGCGAACACAATATCCTTCGTCTTTCGGCGATGTTCCGGAACCCACAAAATTCTTACTGACTCAATGAGGAGCAATGTTCATGGCTGGTACCACATCGATTCTGGCAGACAAACTGCACGAGTATCCCCAACAGAATGTGATCGATGGGGCCAGCGGCGGCATCTCTTCGGTTCTTGATAGCTGTCTGGAAAAGAATGGCGGAGTTCTGCCGCTTCTGCATCGCTACGCCGGCCGAACATTCTGTACCCCGGGCAAACGCCTTCGCCTGGATGCTCGGTCGTACTATCCGGATTACATGGGCGGCACCGGACTCGATGAAATCTGGATGTGCTGCACCGTTCCCATCGTAACCGGCGTCATCGACACTCGA
The DNA here is from genome assembly GCA_016795145.1 of Planctomycetaceae bacterium. Classification (GTDB taxonomy): domain Bacteria; phylum Planctomycetota; class Planctomycetia; order Planctomycetales; family Planctomycetaceae; genus SXXK01. Next base: position 11,777 of record JAEUII010000322.1, on the reverse strand, counting down.
ACGAACAAAGCTCCGTTTCGCGAAGGCGAAGCTCATGTGCTGACAGCCGACGGACAGGTGATCTCGCTTCAGGATTTGATCACCGCCAATCCAAAGGCCGTCATCGGCGACAAAGTCACGGCCCTGTCGAAAGAGCTCTTTGGCAACATCACGTGGCCGATTGTTTCCAAGAAGTTCGACAACCTGAATCCGATTCCGCATCACCTGCACTGGTCGAAGTGGGAAGTCTACGACATCAATTCGTATGACAATCCAGGTGTCAGCGCGTCGCACTATCACACGACGGCGATGGGTCTGTACGGATTCGTGACGAAGGATCAGTTCCTCGCGTGCATGAAGAGTTTTGGAAAGGGTGAGTACAACGGAGTTCGCCACCTGTCGCCGCACACGATGATGCACATCGACAATGGCTTCGTGATGCCGAACGGCGTATTGCATTCGCCAACCAACCTGTGCACTCATGAACTGCACGTCACAATGGATGAGCACTTCCTGGCAGAGGACCTGACTCTGGACGGACGGATCGGCGCGAAGGATGCGTTTTACGCGTGCCGTGAAGTGGACTATCCGAAGGCGAAGCATGAAAACTGGGAGTACCTGGTTGAGAAGTTCGATTTCGCAGCGAACCAGGATCCGGACTTCGTTCTGAAGAACTCACGCCCGGCCATCCCTGCGACGGAATTCAAAGGCAACGGGGTCGACGCCAAGTGGATCGTGTACGGAAACTTCCTCGGTGACCAGAAGTGTTCCATCCTTCGGCTCATCGTCCAGCCGGGCGCGAAGACAACGTTTCGTCCTGAGTGTCCAACGATGTTCCACACGAACGGCGGCAGCGGTCGCGTTGGAAAGCTCAGCGTGAAATATCACCAGAACATGGTTCTAGGCCAGGTTTACCCCGAGATCGGCTTCATCACTCAGGCCGCGCTGGCCGCTGGCGGTGTGGAGATCGAAAACACGGGAACAGAACCGCTCGTGCTGACGTTCGACTTCCCACAGTACGCACACAGCAAGACGCCGGGTGTTGCTTCGGCCTGATCCTGTGTAAGCAGCGTTTCTGCCGGACCAGTCAGAAAACTGGTCCGGCGAAACCCGAACGTGGAATGAACACACATTCATTAGCAGAGACTCGTCAACCGCCTCATGCCTCTGTCGGGCGGCCGCAGCGTTCAATCAAGCAATTTGCATTCTTGCTTTCCCTGCACCGCCCGGTTGCCGCACCGCCCTGTTCGAAGCAGCCTCTGCACGTTTTTCAGTTGATGGTGCCTCATGAAACACGAATTCCTCGCGGTCGCCCTGTTTCTGTTCGCAGCGAACGTTACACAGGCTCAGCAGGATTCCACCAAGCTCACTGTGGAATCTATTTACGGCGACCAGGCGATCTCCGCCCGTTCATTCAACGCTGCGTGGGCAACGGAAGGGCATAGCTACGCGGTGCAGGAAGATTCTGCAGAGCAGAGTCACGGTCAGGACAGCGACAGGGCGAAGGACATTGTCTGGCTGGACGCTGTGACCGGGGATAAGGAGATTCTGGTCAAGTCATCACAATTGATTCCGACCGGGAGCAAACGGCCGCTGTCTGTGGAGTCCTACGAATTCTCCGCGGATCGTTCTCACGTGTTGATCTACACGAACAGCAAACGAGTCTGGCGGCAGAATACTCGCGGCGATTACTGGGTGCTGAATCTGGCTTCAGGCACTCTGCAGAAACTTGGCGGCGACCGGCCGGAATCGACGCTCATGTTTGCGAAGTTTTCGCCCGACGGAAAGTCGGTTGCGTATGTCTACGACAGAAACATCTATCTGGAAGACATCGGGACTCAGGCCATTGTCCAGATCACAAAGACAGAAGGACCGCACATCATCAACGGTACGTCCGACTGGGTGAACGAAGAAGAGCTCAGTATTCGAGACGGATTTCGGTGGAGCCCCGATGGCAGCCAGATCGCGTACTGGCAATTCGACACAACGGGCGTGCCGATAATGACGATGATCGACAACACGGCCGATCGATATCCTAAGCTGATTACGTTTCCCTATCCCAAGGCGGGGCAGCAGAATTCTTCGTGCAGGATTGGTGTCGTTGATGTTGCGACGCGCGAAACAAGCTGGGTCCCGCTGGAAGGTAACCCGCGCGAACACTATGTGGCACGGATTGAGTGGGCTCCAAAGAGGAAAGATCAGCCTGCGGAGCTTATTCTGCAGCAGTTCAATCGGTTGCAGAACACCAATCGCGTTTTGAGGTGGAATGCGGCAACTCTGAAGACAAGCGAGATCTTCGTTGAACGAGACGACGCATGGGTTGATGTGCACGACGAAATGTTCTGGCTGTCCGATGGGATACACTTCACATGGCCAGGCGAGCAGGATGGGTGGCGCCGGATTTATCTCGTGGACAGCCGCACCGGGACCAGAATTCCAGTGACTCCAGCGAATGTTGACGCGATCGAATTAGTCGCCATTGATGAGTCCAGTCAACTGGCGTACGTGATGGCATCGCCGGACAACGCCACTCAGCGATTTCTCTATAAGGCAAATCTTGATGGATCCGGCTGGCAGCGAATTTCGCCGGAATCACAGCCGGGGACTCACGCCTATCGCCTTTCCGCTGACAGGAAGTTTGCCGTTCATACGTATTCCAGCCTGAGCACCGTGCCAACGATCGACCTGGTGTCGCTGCCCGAGCACAAGACAGTTCGCGTTCTTGAGGCAAATGAAAAACTGGCTGAGCATGTTGCAAAGCACTGCACGGCTTCGGCCAGTTTCCAGCAGGTGGAAATCGAAGCAGGAGTGACGCTGGATTCGTGGGTGATTCAACCAGCGTCCATGGAACCAGGAAAGAAGTATCCTCTGCTGATTTATGTTTACGGTGAACCAGCGGGAACAACAGTCGTGGACCAATGGATGGGTTCAAGCTATGAGTGGTATCAAATGCTGGCTCAGCAGGGCTACGTGGTCATGAGCTTTGATAATCGCGGTACGCCGGCACCGAAGGGCCGCGCGTGGCGGAAAAGCATCTACCGCAGAATTGGCATCAATGCCTCGAACGAACAGGCTGCTGCCGTGAGAAAAGTGCTGGCCGACAATCCGCATCTTGACCCTGCGCGAGTTGGCGTCTGGGGATGGAGCGGCGGTGGGTCGATGACACTGAACGCCATGTTCCGCTTTCCCGACTTGTATGCAACCGGAATCTCGATCGCTCCAGTTCCTGACCAGCTTGGCTATGACACCATCTATCAGGAAAGATACATGGGGTTGCCTTCCGACAACCCCGAAGGTTTCAAAGACGGTTCGCCCATTCACTTCTGTGACCGGCTGAAAGGAAAGTTGCTGCTGATCCACGGAACCGGAGACGACAACTGTCACTACGCGACGATGGAACAGCTCATCGACAAACTGATTGAGCACAATAAGCAGTTTGAGATGTTGTCGTACCCCAATCGAACTCACGCGATTCGTGAAGGAAAAAACACGACCCTGCACTTACGCACGTTGATGACAAACTATCTGTACCTCAACCTGCCAAAGGGACCGCGCGACTAGCCGGCCGCTCTGATTCATGCTCGGACCGCGCACAGATGAGAGGCAAGCAAACAACATAAGAGCCGCAAGAGAATGAAGATGTAACCCGGACTCCTGTTATAAGGCACCTCATTTCCTGGGAATGATCGCATGATGTTTTTTCGAAGTGCTGCTCAGCTGGTCTTTTGCGGAGTGTGCCTGTTGTGCGGTGGTCGCGCCCTCGGGGCCGACTACGTCGTGGTGGTCTCGAAGGCGACACAGAGGGATTCTGAGTGGCGCAAGGTAGTCGAAGAACTCGTTGCAAAACATCAAGCGGAAGTGGTCGTTTACGACAAGCACATCAGTGAGGCAATGCCCGCATTGCGTGAGACGTTTCCTCGCTACGCCTGTTTCGTGGCGACGAGCGAAGAGGCAAGCCGAGAGATGGTCGCCGACGTCCATCGACTGACACGCAGGCTCGACGACGATCCCTATGCGGATGTGCTCTGGGGAATCTTGACCGGCTACGACGCGGCAAACGCACTGGCGATCGCCAGGGAGCGCGAGCCCCTCGTGATCAGGCGTGTGGCCTCCGGTACGGAACTGGCGATGGACCGGGTCAACGAAGGCATGTGGTACTGCGAACTTGAACAGAATCGCATGGTTCGCAAACAACCTGGTGGCGAAGCGAAGCAGTCTCAGGGGCCGAGCGACACGACTCAGGCACTCGCGTCAACGCTTACCGAATACAAGGCCGATTTATTCGTCACCTCTGGTCACGCCACCGAACGCAATTGGCAGATTGGCTTTCGCTATCGCAATGGAGAATTTCAATCCAAAGCAGGCCAGCTGTTTGGCGTTGATACCATGGGAACCACGATTCCAATTTCGTCGGCGAATCCCAAAGTGTACTTGCCGATCGGAAACTGCCTGATGGGGCATATCGATGGACCAGACGCGATGGCACTGGCCTTCATGAACAGCGCTGGTGTTCGCCAGATGATGGGCTATACAGTACCAACCTGGTATGGTTATGCAGGCTGGGGCTGCCTGGATTATTTCGTCGAACAGCCGGGACGTTACACGTTCACTGAAGCCTTCTTTGCCAATCAGCATGCTCTGATTGACCGTCTGGAAACGAACTTCCCGGCTATTGCCAGACTCGATACACCACCCGGCTCGATGCCGAGCGGAAAGTTGATTCTCTCTGATGCCGCCAGAAAAGCCGGTCTCTCCGATCACGATGGCCGTGGTCTGTTGCATGACCGTGATGTGGTCGCACTGTACGGCGATCCGGCCTGGAGCGCAAAGCTGGCGCCAGGCAAGCTTTCGTATGAGCAAACGCTGACGGAAGTCGCATCGGGAGTGTTCGCGTTTGAGATTCAGCCATTGTCAGGTGAGCAATCGTTCAATCCCGTGAATCAGAACGGCTCGCAGCGCGGCTGGCGACCGTTCGTTCATTTCTTTCCCAATCGCCTGAAGGACATCGAGATTATTGCCGGCAAGGAACTCTCGCCCGTCATCACTGATAACTTTGTGCTTGTTCCTAACCCAGGAGTTTGCGATCCCAACAAGACCTATCGCGTAGAGTTTCGGGCAACGTTGGTCACACATTGAATGGCTGGTTGCAACGAAGGCAATTTCATGTGAACTACAACGTCCACATCCGACTGCCAAAGCACGAATCTCATACCGGAGCGTTGACACGCGCGTTGACCCGCTCTGCTCGCCGAAAGGTTGTTTCAAGAATGCGACTGACGCAACTCTTGCTTGTCTGCTTCCTCCTCGCTGCCTCAAGCATTAGTCGCGGCGGTGATGAGCCGCGGTCAGTTGACGTCGTCGCGACGGACTCGCTTCATCGCAAAGTGATGACCGGTTATCAGGGATGGTTTCGCTGTCCCGGAGATGCCGCGAAACAAGGCTGGCGTCACTGGAGTCGCAATGGACAACGTATTGCCCCCGAGACGGTGACGTTTGAAATGTGGCCGGATCTTAGTGAGTATGGAGCGGACGAAGAATATCCTGCAACGGGCTTTACTCATCAGGATGGCTCGGCAGCCAGCCTCTTCAGCTCGACACACCCGAAGACGGTTGATCGGCACTTTGAGTGGATGCAGCAGTACGGCATCGACGGCGCCTTTCTGCAGCGATTCGTGGTCGAACTGGGCAGCCCGTCGCTCGATCAGGTGCTCGACAATGTCCGTGCGTCTGCGAAGAAGACGGGCCGAGCCTACGCGCTTTGCTACGACATGAGTGGCGCTCCGAAAGACAGGCTGTTTGAACAGATCACCAGCGACTGGAAGCGGCTTGTCGATGAGAAGCGAGTGACCGAAGACGATCGCTATCTGCGGCACAACGGCAAACCAGTGCTCATTGTCTGGGGCTTCTTCAGCGATCGCTTCAGTCCTGAGTTAGCGCATCAACTGATCGACTTCTTCAAGAGCGACTCACGTTACGGAGTCACACTGGCCGGCGGTTGCCAGTGGTATTGGCGGAACGAGAAGGACGCCGAATGGTCACGGGCTTTCCGCCGTTTCGATGTCATTAGTCCCTGGAACGTTGGCAACTACGGCATAGTCAATGGTCAACGGCACGCAGCGACGGACTACTGGAAAGAAGACCTGGACGAAGCCCAGAAGTGCGGCATGGAGTACCTGCCGGTGCTTTATCCCGGCTTTGCATGGACCAATCTGCAAGGTCCACAGGCGGCAAAGAACACGCTGCCACGACTGAGCGGCGAGTTCTTCTGGCGGCAGTTCACGGCGGCTGCTGACCTCAAGATCCAGATGGCGTATGTCGCGATGTTTGATGAAGTCGACGAAGGCACGGCAATCTTCAAGGTCACAAACTCACCGCCGAAACCCGGACACTTTGAAACCTATGAAGGACTGCCGAGCGACTGGTATTTGCGACTGACCGGCGAAGGATCGAAGCTGATTCGCGGCGACATCCCAAATCAGAAATCGATTCCGATCAAACCCTGAAAGAGTTTGGATTGATCGCTCCCACGGTAATTCTTCTCAGCTGGAACGTTATCGTCAGCTAATCAATGAGTTGCCACAGTCCAGGTAATACGAAAAAGGCGAGACGACCGGCCCTCTCCATTTCTGTATGTGACGCAGGCTGCGAGATTCGTGCGGCGAATCCGATACCGGAGCGTTGACACGACCGCAGGGCCGTCTCGAATTCCTTTCTGCTTTTTGGAAAAATGGGCCCGCTCAGCGCAAGATCTGTGCGTTCAACGCAGTCTTCTATGAAGCCCCACAGAGTTCGAGTCGCCGAATCACATGAATAAAGACCATACCGCAACCCGAGTCAGTCTCATTCTGCGTCTGAAAAACGTGGACGACGTGGCGGCATGGGACGAATTTGCGGCGATTTATGGTCCGGTTGTCTATCGCGTTGCGATCGGGCGCGGATTTCAGCCGGCAGATGCAGAGAATATCGTTCAGGAGGTTTTTTTGGCGGTAGCGAATTCGATTTCGTCCTGGTTGGAGCGAGACGATCGAGGTCGATTTCGGGCATGGTTATTGCGAATTGCGAGGAACGCTGCTGTCGACATGCTGACTCAGCGAGCCACACGGGCATTGGGGCGTGACGGGAGTGACGCGGAAGCCGTCCTTGCCAGCATGCTGGCACCGTCTGAATTCTCAAGTGCCCTGGACTTGGAGTATGAGCGCATGGTCTTTCGGTGGGCTGCAGCGCAGGTTCGTGAATCGGTAGAAGCACATACATGGGACGCATTCTGGCTAACCAGCATGGAAGGCGTCACGATTGAGGTCGCTGCTGAACGGCTGAAGACCCGAACTGGCAATATCTACTTTGCGCGAAGCCGTGTGATGTCTCGCATCAAACAGCTTGTGGAGCAATACGAGGCAGAAAGATGATCGAAAATCGCCTTCGCTGTAACGACGCATTACTGCAAGCCATGCTCTGTGAAGAGCTTCCGACAGATGCAAGCAACGACGTGCTGGACCATGTTGAGAGTTGCCAGCACTGTCAGCAGCGAGTTACGGAATTGGCAGCCTCTGCGGCTGACTGGAAGCGAATGGCCGACGCTATGAGCGACTTGCCGGAGCAACACTCGGACCTCTCTCCCAGCTTTTCAGGCCTGGGTCAACGCCCAATTCACTGGACTGAAGCGATGGCTCGGCAATTGTTGTCAGCGCCAACTCATCCCGAAATGCTGGGACGACTGGGTCGATACGAGATTGAGCGACTGATCGGTTCCGGCGGGATGGGAGTTGTTTTCAAGGCGCATGACAGCGAATTGAATCGCCCCGTGGCCATCAAACTGCTCGCGCCGTATCTGGCGTCCAGTGGTCCGGCTCGCAGGCGATTTTCTCGCGAAGCGCGGGCGGCTGCTGCGGTCGTGCATCAACATGTTGTGCCAATCCATAATGTTGAAACCGAGCGTGACGCACCATTCATTGTGATGCAATTTGTGTCTGGTGAATCGCTGCAGGATCGAATCGACCGACAAGGGCCCCTTGAGCTATGCGAAATACTGCGCATCGGGATGCAGGTCGCCGACGGTTTATCTGCAGCACACCAGCAGGGACTCGTACATCGCGACATCAAGCCTTCCAACATCCTGCTTGAAGAAGAGGTCGACCGAGCATTGATCAGTGACTTTGGGCTTGCGAGAGCGGCTGACGACGCCACCTTGACACGTCCCGGCTTTCATCCCGGCACGCCTCAATACATGTCGCCCGAACAGGCGGCGGGGCTAAGCGTTGACGCTCGCAGCGATCTGTTCAGTTTGGGAAGCACCCTCTACACGATGTGTACGGGACGTCCTCCGTTTCGGGCTGAAAACAGTCTGAGCGTTATGAGGAGGATCGTAGACTCAGAACCCGTTCCAGTCCGAGACATCAGCCCGCAGATTCCAGCCTGGCTTTGCACGATTGTTGGCAAGCTGATGTCCAAAGAGAAATCCGAAAGACCTCAGTCGGCAGCAGAACTGCGAGACCTGCTTGCCGCATGTCTGAGCCATGTTCAACAGCCTGCGATCTCACCACTGCCTGTAGTCCCATGGAACTCCATCGATCCGTTCCCGAAGAAGATCTTCCTCATTTCAAAAGGATCCATAGACGTGATCTCTCTGATTTCAGTGTTTGCAACGTTTGGCCTGTTCCTAATGCTCAACCCTCAGGATGAACAATCTGGCAGCAAATCGACGATAGTCGAAGAACATGAACACAATACGGTGGGCCTGACCTGGAAATCACTGCTTGGAAAAGAACCGCCCTCCGGATATCCCGCTGACCTCCCATTGCTGATTCAGGGACTGAACAATAGCCGAGGAGAATGGCTCTTCGCTGGCAAGATGCTCAGTGATGGCAATGAGGTTGAGTGCGAAGCAAAAATGCAGATCAACGGCGGATTTCTCAACAGGGTTCAGCAAGGCAAGTTTCCGCAATGGCAGATCTCCGTGGCATGGCCACGTGAAAAGCCGACGAACACACTCGTACTCAATGTGATGGTTCTACCAGAGCCAGAGACAATCAAACTGATGTTGATTCCTCAGTTGGCCGTCGAAGGAAATCCTGTGCCGAGCGAACACAAGATGTACGGAGGCAGTTGGGATGCTGAAAAATCCACTGTGACCTGGACACCGCAATCATTTCGGCTGCCTGGAACAGACAACAGTTCTGAAACGGCAAGCGATGACGCGTCGAAAGAAACGAATGGTGCATTCAGGTTAGTGGTCAAGTCCGACGGAGAACTGCATCTTGTTGGCTATCAACAAGGCAGTTTTATTCATTTCTCTGGTCAGTCTGTCGCTCGTGTTGGCGAACAATACGTTGAAGAACAGCCTGCTCTTGAAAAACTTCCGAACGGTTACAAAGTGTTTTTCGCTGGCCGCACGGAAGTGTACGTTGTGACAAGTAACGGGGATGTTGTAATCGGGCCGCGTGTTGAGACCATTGGTTGCAGCGACAACATGATCTACGGGAAGATCATCGAATACGTCCCGGGTCACTCCGACACGCCAGGCTACTTCTGGTTCGACTCCACTTCGGGCGAAACGTCTAAGGGTCTGGAGTTGACGAAGTGGCGTGATGACTTGAAGGCCAAAGGGATTGAAGAACCTCGACTGGTTGGTCCGGAAGAAGTTGGAGAACAGTACTGAGTGTTCTTTCGTCACGACATTCCGGGAAACTCGCATGACTCTGAACTTCGCAATTGGTATCACCCAGGGACTGATCATCCCCGGGGCGGCCTTGTCTCTGGTGTCATTCACAATACTCGCTTCGGAGCCTGTACGTCGTTCCGGCAGCCGATGACGAAGCCTCGAAAGTGGAATGTCATGCGAAAGGGATCAAAAAGCATGTCAAAACAACGCTCGAGGACTACCAGCGGTCCTCAGCTGGCGTTTGGTTTCCGATACCTGCCAGACAACCGGGACGATCTGGGTCAGGCAAATCAATTCCATGATTGTTGAACCGCACGATCAGCATTGGAAGCTGACTGTCGAATTCAACGACTCCCGACGAAGTGTTTGACATCAACGCTGCGAAGGAGCGTTCTCCATGAACCCAAAGTCGAGATGATGGCTTCACCTGGCGGATCACTCGCCGATGATGCCCAGTTCAGCGCAACTGGCGAATGTGGAGTTGCTGTGTTCCGAAGTGGCTCGCATCAGAACATAGCGACCCCTCGCAGGCGGACATTCGACGCTTTGCGGTTTCTTCGACTTCTCGAACTGCGTTTTGAGTACTGTCTCCTCAAACTTGTCGGGCGATGAACTGATCGCGAACTCGACATCTTTAATAGCTCCGTTCCAGCCGTTGTCCTGTCGAGCCAGATAGACGAAGCCGCGAATGGTTCGTTCCGCCCCGAGGTCGATCACCAGTTCGTGCGGTGGAAGAGCAGGCTCGCCCGAAAAGCGAGAATGCCACCAGGTCGACGGATCGCCGTCAATCGCATTCGCCGCAAGCTTTGCATTGCCCGAGTTCTCGCTGCTGAAACGGACAAGCGTCCACTCTTTCTGCGAGAGGAGTCCTTTGGTCGGCATGACAGCGGCTTTGGCAGTCTGCTTCTTTTTGCCCGTCAACGGATCAGGAGCATCGAGGTTGTCGTGCTGCCCTGTCTTCGCGCGGCGATCTCGCTCGTGGCGGTCAGTACGTGAGAATGTGCCTTCGACGGCTGGCGAATGAGCTTTTTCGGCAAGCGATTCCAGCTTTGAAAGTATCTGCGGGTTCGAAGTTGCGAGATTGTTCGACTCGCCGGGATCGGTCGCAACATTGTAAAGCTCCCACGTCGCATTCGGTTTGGATCGGACCGCGCGCCAGTCACCTTGTCGAATGGCGGTCCAGGCTCCGAGTTCCCAGTAGAGATATTCGTGCTGTGGTTGAGCTCGTCCGGCGGCCTGCTCACCGAGCAACGTGGGCACGAGAGACAGGCCATCAATATCAGATGGCACTTTCGCGCCAGTGAGTTCGGCAATCGTCGGCAACACATCGGGAAAGTAGCCGAGATGGTCGCTGACAGAGCCAGCCGCAATCTTCCCGGGCCAATGTGCGACGAAGGGGATTCGCAAACCACCTTCGTAAAGGTTGCCTTTCTGCCCCCGATATTCGACGCCCGTTTGCGGATTCCTGTTCGCCGAATGGACGCCACGCGGGAATTCACGCGACACGAAATAGTCCGCTCCACCGTTGTCGCCGCTGAACAGCACGAGCGTGTTCTGATCGATGTTCAGTTCCTTGAGAAGCGTGAGCACTTCGCCGACCTGGCGATCGACCATGCCGACCATCGCCGCGTAGCGACGGGCTGGTTCGGACCATGGCTTGTCTTTGTAGATCGCCCAGGTCGGATCGGAATCCGGTATGTCGAAATTCCCGTGCGGGGGAGTGTAAGGCAGGTAAGCAAAGAACGATCGGCCGCTGCTGCCGTTCTCCCGAATGAACTTCATCGCAGCTTCGTGAATGACATACTGCGAATACGTTTGCCCCTGCGACCCCCCGTGATTGCCTGCCAGCGTGACTTCCTCGCTGTTGCGAATGAGGTAAGGTGGAAAATAGGAGTGAGCATGCACCTGATCGTAATAGCCCAAAAACGTATCGAAGCCATGCTTTTCCGGAACACCCGTCGAATCGCGTCCTCCGCATCCCCATTTGCCGAATCCGCCGGTTGCGTAGCCCAGTGGCTTCAGGATCGACGCAATCGTTGGCTCGTCCGCTCGCAAGGGCGTTCCACCTCCGTTGACTCGAATTGACGTGTGGCCGCTGTGTTTGCCGGTGAGTAAGCAGCATCGGGTCGGGGCACAGACT
>JAEUII010000306.1 GCA_016795145.1 Planctomycetaceae bacterium | reverse complement strand
AGCCCTGAAAGGAGATGAACGTTGGGGAATAACTTTGGCACAGTGGAGCGATTCTGCTTTCAGCAACTTGTTGCTTATCTTATTGACGCAAATTATTCGCCATTTGCTGGTTCCACTATGATCATTGATCATGTTGATGAGAGCAGGCATAGGACTTCTGGCGACGTCCACTACGTTGATGGAGTAGCGGACTTCTCCAGCCAACTCGCAAGTTCATCAATCGAACTGCACACCGTCAGAAGCTGAAGGCAGCGTTCTGAGAGAAAGCCCTCCCGGTGCATCGTATGGATCAGCTGAATCAGTCCATCATAAAGGCCGCAGGTGTTCAGGATGGCGATCGGGCGGGAGTGCAGTTCCAGTTGAGCCCATGTGACGGCTTCGAACAGTTCTTCCATCGTTCCGAATCCGCCGGGCAGGGCGATGTAGGCATCGGTCAATTCATGCATCAGCGCTTTGCGTTCGTGCATGTCGGCCGTGATTCGCATGTCGGCGACCTGGGAGTGCATGAGTTCCGGGCGAGCCAGATGAGTCGGAATCACGCCGATGATCTGGCCGCCCAGGGGAAGCATGGCATCTGCAAGAGCCCCCATGATTCCTGTGCTGCCACCTCCGTAGACCATGGTGTGCTGACGTTTGGCCAGCAGAATTCCCAGCTCCGTGGCCGTGCGAACAAATTCAGGATTGTGGCCGGTTCGAGAACCACAGAAGACACAGATTTTTGCCATAACGTGTTTTTGCTGAATCGGTTACAACCATCGCTGAGCGCCGGTTGGCGTCAAACTGGCAGGCACTGCATTTGCATTACTCGACGAATGGTTGCGATTTTTGTGAGTGGGTGCCACTCTTCCGGTCATTGAATTCCCTTCCTTTGAATTGCCTGTCTGACGGTCATGTCTAAACGCGACTTTTATGAGGTTCTGGGTGTTCCTCGAGGTGCCTCGCAGGATGAAATCCGCAAGGCCTACAAGAAGCTCGCGCGCAAGCTTCACCCGGACGTGAAGCCCGATGACCCGGATGCTCAGAAGAAGTTTGCTGAGATCACGGAAGCGTACGAAGTTCTTGGCGACGAAGAGAAACGGAAGAAGTACGACCAGTTTGGCCACTCGTTTAATCAGGCGGGCGGCAATCCATTCCAGGGATTTCAGGGCGGTGCTGGTTTTGACCTGGAAGATATTCTTGGCGGGATGTTCGGTGGAGGCGGATCTCCTTTTGGCGGGGGACGACGCGGTGGCGGACGTGCTCAGAAGGGTCAGGATGCTCGCGCGGAGATTACGGTTCCATTCACCGTTGCTGCGGAAGGAGGGGAGCATTCGCTGTCGCTTCAGTCCGGAAGCAAGACGGAACGAATCACCGTCAAGATTCCGGCAGGCATTGAAGACGGACAGACCATTCGACTCGCGGGGCAGGGCAATCCTGGAATCGGCGGCGCGGCGGCTGGCGATTTGCTGGTAACGATTCACGTGGCACCTCATCCGTGGTTCCGTCGCGAAGGTACCAACATCCTGGTTGATGTCCCGGTAACTCCCAGCGAAGCGGCACTGGGCAGCAAAGTTGATGTGCCAACGCTGAGCGATGGCATCGTGGTGATGAATGTTCCGCCAGGGACTTCCAGCGGGACTCGTATGCGACTTCGAGGCAAAGGCGTGAAGTCGTCCAGGGGTGCGGCGGCTGGCGACCAGTTTGTGGTCCTGAAGGTTGTCATTCCCAAGGACCTTTCGGACGAGGCGAAACAGCATTATCAGAAGCTCGCCGATCTGAACCCTGTGAATCCTAGGGCGGATCTCTGGCAGTAGGGCAATTTGTAGTGGATCCCGCCAGAGATCCCTTTAAACAGGAACGTTGCAGGATCTCTGGCGAGATCCACTACAGGCTGGAACTTCTGGAATTGGCTTTAGAAGTTGCTCTAAAATCTCACCGGAGGGCTTGCGCCCTTCCGCTAATTTTCAAGTAGTGCGACGAGTAAGACTTTTTACCCATGTCTTCAGTGACGCTCACAACCGCAGTGCTGATCTCGCTGGTGCGGAGCGTTTTGGTGGCGCTGGTGGCATTGGGATCTGTCGCGATTCTGGAACGCTGGATCGCCTCCTCGGGATCTCGGACGGTGCGACAGATTCGAACCGCGCTGGCCATTGCACCGTTCTTTGTTCCGGAACTGCTGATCGGTTTTCATTATCGACTCTCGGCAACTCAGTGGACGGCCGAGCTTGGTGGTGTTGCCGGGGCGATCGCCACGGAGCTGTTGTACGGTGTTCTGCAGATTGGCCGAGCTTCCGCGGTGGGACTGTGTGTGGGCATGCTCTTGCCTCGTTCATCCGTCACGCCGGAGAGTCTCTATTCGTGGAAGCTGCTGCAGGGTCACATGGATGCGGCTCGCTGGTGGCGAGGCTGGATTCGACTTCATCTGGCGGGACCCTGGAACAGTCGCATCGTCTGCTGGAGTTTGATGACACTGGTGGCGTTTCAGGAATTTGAAACGGCTGCATTGATGCAGATTGATCGTTATCCGATCGCGTGGACGGTCTGGCTCTTTGATGCTCATGCGGCTAGGCAGCCGTTGAGTGATTCGCTTCGAATGGTGGTTGGGCCGGTGTTGCTGGAGATCCTGATTCTGCTTCCTGCCGTGTTGTTGATCGGCCTGCGAGGAACGCAGGGGCGAGGGGAGCAAACTGCAACGATGATGGATTCAGATCGCGTCTCGAAGAGTCCAGCATTGACACGCGTCGCGACAGTGCTTTCCGGCTTGTTCGGCACGCTCTTTGTCGTTTGGCCCGTCGTGAGTTTCGGTGCTGATTCGTTGCATGGAATCTGGTTTCTGGGTTCCAATCCGACTCTAGGCTGGCAAGCGATGAGGAGCATTCTGGCTTCGGGACTCTTTGCTGCGATGGCCTCCGTTGCGGCGTTGAATGTCTGTGAGTTGTTGATGGCCGGATCGAAGTCATCGCGAGTTCTTACATGGATCCTGCTGATTCCCGGGCTTGGCGGATCGCTGCTTCTGAGTCTTAGTCTGCTGGCGATGTTTCAGTGGCCCGTGTTTCGAATGCTGTACGACACATGGCTTCCCATGGTGCTGGGTCAGACGCTGTCGATTCTGCCTCGCGCGTTTGCGATGGTGCTGCTGTTGAGGCAATGGAAGAATGAGGAAGCACTTCACTCCGCAGAGTTGCTGCTGTCATCGCCGCAACGTTCCATTCGCCTCACCGGAGCAGCGTTGCTTTGGCGCATGAGAACCTTTCGTCGAGTCCTCGCGGCGCTGGTTCTTGCTCACTGGGCCTTCTGGGACATCACAGTCATTTCAAACCTGAAGCCGATCGATCCAGAACCTGTGGCATCGAGACTCTATAACGAGATGCACTTTGCCAGAACGGAATCTCTGCTGGGCCTCGCAGTGCTGTCGTTGTTTGTTCCTGTTTTGCTTTGGGGTGTAGCCCTGTTTGGTAGCCGTTTTTCGATACGCTGGTTCTCATCTGATCGACAGGCGACATAATGGGGGCGCATTCTCTGATTGACGGGCGCCAGGGGAATGTCCTGTTGGTCATTTGCGGACAACTGAAGCTGAGGAGAGAAAGAAAAGCACATCTGCGATTCAGGCCCGGCAGGGCCGACAGATCCCCTGCCGGGGTCGAAGGCCCCGGTCTGCGGACCTCGAATCTGCCAAGGCCTGAAAGGCCGACACAACCCGTTGGACTGA
>JAEUII010000294.1 GCA_016795145.1 Planctomycetaceae bacterium | reverse complement strand
TCTCTTTCGGTCCGATCTGATGGAAGCCACAAAACCGGCCGATGCACGCTTCACGTTTCCTTCCAGCAAACCCAACATTGAAATCGACTTCATCTTTGCGGCACCAAAACAGGCATGGAAGCTGAACCGTTCACATGTCGTCGACGATCCCGTCACATCCGACCACCGCCCTTTCATCGCCGAACTTGAGTACACGGAATGACAAAGATCTCATCCATAATCCTGCTGTTGGCGGGCTCGGTCAGTCCCTGTTTCGAAGTGAAGGCGGACGACTGGTGGCAGTTTCGCGGGACCAACGGGCTTGGGTCCGATCACAGCTCTGATTCATTCCCGGACAAGCTGGATGATCCGAAATGCCTCGCATGGAAAGTCCCGGTCCCTAAAGGCCATTCGTCGCCGATCGTCATTGGTGATTCCATCGTTCTAACGGGACATGAACCAGACTATTTCGTCACGCAGTGCTTCGATCGAACAGATGGCCATCGGAAATGGCAGAAGAAGATTCCAGCTTGGAAGCTGGAAAAGGTCTACCACCACGGTCCTGCAACACCAACACCGGTTAGCGACGGAACAAATGTGTATTGCCTGTTTGGGTCGTTTGGAATCATCGCTTACGATCTCAACGGAAAGGAACTCTGGCGCAGAGAACAGTCGGTGGCGGACAACATGTACGGAACGGCGGCTTCGCCCATTCTGGTCGGCGATATTCTAATCCTTCTGCTGTCGGATCAGGCGCAGGCATCTCTTCTGGCACTCGATAAGACCACCGGCCGGGAAATCTGGCATCGCCATGCCGAGGGTCCGGCATCGAGCTGGTCAACTCCTGCAGTCTGGCCAGTCGATTCGCCACAGGTTATTTTGGTTTATGAACCATTTCACCTGCGAGGAATCTCATTGAAGTCTGGTGCGGAGCTGTGGTCCATTCCGAACCTTGCCGACGAGCCCATCGCGATTCCTCAGGTTGCTGACAACCTTGCGATCGTGACGTCGTACAATATGAGGACCAATCAGGAAGTGATCGGACCGCCGACCTTTGCGGAGGCTCTTGCGGAATGTGATGCCAACAAGGACGGAAGAATCAGTGCCGAGGAAGCACGGGCCAACCGCAGCGTACTGTCGCGACCCGATGCTGATGGAGAAGGTGATCATCCTTTACGCATGTTTGTCCGCATGCTGGATGAAAACAAGGACGGCCAGATTGAATCCGCCGAGTGGCCTCAATTGCAGGCGTGGATCGATTCGTTCCAGCACGCAAACGGATTCATCGCACTTCGCATCGAGTCAGCCGACTCCGCGCCGCAGATTGCGTGGAAGGCAGAGAAAGGCGTTCCGGAATGTCCAACCAGCCTGATCATGGAGAACACGCTGTTCGCCATTCGCAACGGCGGCATCGTGACTCTTCTGAATCTTAAGGACGGCAGTTCCCTCTTTCGTGATCGCATCGAACTCGCCGGACCCGTGTACGCATCTCCTGTCAGAGCCGACCACAAGATCTATGTTGCCTCCGCCCGAGGCGAACTGGCTGTCCTCCAGGATCAGCCGCCATTCTCACTTCAGTCAAAACTTGCCCTGAACGAACCGGTCTGGGCCACGCCCGCACTATCAGACGGCCACCTGATCGTTCGCAGCGAGCAGCATCTCTGGATGTTCAAAGCACCGAATTGAACACCTTCTCCACCACCGGGGGAGAAGCAGGCTGCAGGCCGGATGAGGGCCATTTGCCACTACTCTGGCCAGAACTGAAACTGCGGTGGCCGGAAATAGAAGGTGGCTTCCTGGCGAAACTGAGGAGTGTCTTCAAAGGTGTCCAGCCATGCTTCTCCATTTGAGCGAATGCGAATGTATCGATTGGGATGGGAAACCGACTGGAACGAGACCCCTTTCTTCTCATCACTCAGCCCTGGCATCTGACGCCAGGTGGCGTGCTGCTTCCAGACAAGATTCTCTTCGCTCGTCTGGATATTCACACGAAAACCATGATGGCACAGGAACATGGATGGCACATTACATGGTCGCAGCGACAGCAAATCCGGGTCACTCAATCCGGCCGTCTGCTCAAAGGTCGCATTCATCTGCTCACCCACATACCGCCCTCATTTGCCTCCCAGCAAAGCGGCTAATGATACTGCCTTTCTGATGGCCGTTCGAACATCTGCTGCTTCCCGTACAACTTCATCCGTCACGGTCCGAAATGCCAACCCAATAGCCTCTTCCCTTGTGAGCGTTAATTGGCGACTTACTTGTGTGCCGGACAACTGCATCTCAATGCCGTCATCTCGTCGCAAAAGTACAGACACGATGGAAGCCGCCACAACCGTACATTCAACGACCGTCGCCGAACACCCATGGAATTCCACGTAAAACAGCTTTGCCCCAGCCGTAACACGGGCCTTTCGTAGTTTGTCCAAACCGCTCTCCCGCATGCTTCAAACTCAGGCATCCGGTATATGCCAAAACCGAGGAGTTCCTTCACTGTCACAAGCTATGCAAATCCACACTCAGTGTCTACTGACACCTGCCCACTAGGTGACAGAAAGAAGAACTTCTGTGGAGCCACGAATCCAAACTTGACTTTCAAGTCTTGGCAGCCCACGGGGCGAAGCGCCGGTTGAAACTCACTCACCTTGAACATGCATATGTCCAATTCCTCAGCGACATACTCACGAAACTCGGTTATGGACAATCTCGCATCATTCAAGTGCTTCAGGGCCATGGCAGTAG
Source organism: Planctomycetaceae bacterium (assembly GCA_016795145.1). Lineage (GTDB taxonomy): Bacteria > Planctomycetota > Planctomycetia > Planctomycetales > Planctomycetaceae > SXXK01. Next base: position 14,742 of record JAEUII010000294.1, on the reverse strand, counting down.
ACACCTTACCATACTCCGTGACCAATAGGCGGCCGATGAGCCCGGAAATTGGTGCACCGGCGTAGACGTACAGGAATCTCAGTGCCGTTGAGCGCGGCCCCTTCTTCCGAAACACGGCACGCACCGTATTCAGTCTCAACCGTTCTTCCCAATCAGCGCGAAACGACATCACTATCGAATCAGTTATTTCTTCCGCCTTGGCCTTCAGCGTATTCATTGTATGCGCCCCTGACGAAATCGCTGCCATCCCGCCACGAGAAATCGTGAAAAAGCGTCGTCCTTCGTACTGAAGTCGCAACAGTAAACCCGAGCTGCAGCGTTTTGACCATCGGGTGTTGGAACAGTGTTGCGATTGTACGAGAAGCACGCAGAAAAGTACGCGTCGTCCTCAATATCTTTCCGTTTGGCTGATCGTCTATCGCCGCCAGCTCCGGCGCCCAATGCGAGCCCCAGCTCTCCTCGGTTTGTGGGCTCGCGCGATGGTGTGCTTTTGCAATCCATCGTCCATAGCGGAGAGGTGTACCCTGCTGCAATCAGAGCACGGCTCATTGGGACATCGTCGGTGCGACGTTCGGCAAAACTGGCTTTCACATGCAGGGCACCGAAAGGCAAGCGCGAGCCTTGAGCTATCCCCGCAATCACGACATCAATCTTGTCCGTCTCCAGTCGCTCCCGAACTTGAAAAGCTGCGGCTAGCGATCGTTTCTCCTCGTTCGACGCAATGTACAAGGCGACCCCTTGCTCGGCGAGAAATGGCGCATAATGGCGCACGATAACCTCTTCCAACGCCCAACCGCCGGTACGTTTCCAACTTTGCCCAAAATCAATTCGGGCAAAGTTTGCCGGGTGATTAAAGGGATCGAGATACGCCCGATAGATTATGAACCACCAGAGATCAGACGGATTAGCCGTCGGCCACGTAGCGACAGCATGGAGAAAAGCGTTTGCCACCGCATCGGCCTTAAGCGCTTCTGCCTCATCTTCTTCATCAACCAGGCGCGCGAGGCCATTGCGCAGAACTTGCATCACTCCGGTATATTGTTCGACAGTGGCGTTCCGCAGGCGATAAACCGCGTCAAATTGAGCATACCCAAAGTGTACAAGCAGGTCGCCGCCATCTGGAGCCGCATACATATTGCGAGCAAGTCGTTCGCCGAGGGCGTTGACGTCTACATCTCGAAAAAGATCTGCTGGGTGCCTGCCATACATGCGTAGGAGCAAGAGGAGCAAATCTAACGTTGGCAAGGAAAGGCCAGCCTCAAAGCGGGCGATCCAGCCGGGACCCAACAAAAGAGACGCTTCAACGGTCTCAGGCAAGATGTTGGCGTCCCTTCGGAACTCGGCAAGACGGCTCAACAGTTGAACCACGGCGTCATTCTGATTGGCCATTTCCAACCTCGCACGAACGGGCAGCATAACGTCAACGATTCCCACCCGCGGAAGATTCGGCTACTACCAATGTGGAAGCGCGGGCAAATGGCCAAAATGGCCAATGCGAGATCCAGACTAGACAAGTGCGCATGGTTTGGTACGGTTGCATCAGAATTTTCGCCCGAACAGCGTTGCAAGCTTTTATAAGGTTTTGTAAGCTTTGGCTTCCAGCAGTGATACACAATCCGGAACCCCTGATGAGCTGCTCACGGTTAGCCAAGCTGCAGCACTTCTTGGGGTCACTTCGGCGACACTTCGAAATTGGGACCGCGCTGGCAAACTGAAGGCAGTACGTCACCCGATCAACGGTTACCGCATCTATCAACGAAGTGTGATTGAAGCATTGAATCGAGAGTTGCATGGGAAGCAAAGTGAATAAGAGCGGGGCGAAGGATACCGTACGGCTCGGACCGTGGGCGCTGAATAAGACGCACCATGCGGATTGCGCTGCCGCCCTGCGACAGCTCCCGGACGACTGCATCGACATCGCAATTACGTCCCCGCCATATTGGGGCCAACGTGGCAGTGCGGGAATTGGTGCTGAATCGGACCCTCGCGATTATGTGCGTGGGCTCGTCGGGATTCTCGCGGAAGTGATGCGATGCCTGAAACCGTCGGGCACGTTGTGGTTAAATATTGGTGACTCCTACAACACGCCCATAAATTGGCAGGCGACGGATTACACCTATAGCACTCTCGGCCAAGAGAAGCGCGGTCTTGCACCGACTAACTCTGCCTACACGAAGAATCGTGGGCGTCGACGCGCATTTGTCGATAAAGGCGAAAAGTGGCTGCAGTATGGAAACCTGTTAGCGGTACCTTGGCGCGTCGTATTAGGATTATGTGATTTGGGTTTTTTGTTTCGCGGTGAGGTTATTTGGAGCAAGGCTCGGGCGATGCCTGAAGGGCGTTGCCGCCGACCACATCGGAAGCACGAGGGGATTTACATTCTCGCCAAGGACGAGCGCCATGCGTTCAGGACAGCACCACCAGTGGGCACGGTTTGGCAGTTGATTCAATCGCCCAACAAGACGCCGCATTGCTCCACCTTTCCGGTCGACTTGCCGTTGCAGTGTATTGATGCCAGTGGGCAGACGGGCGGGGTTGTGCTAGATCCGTTTATGGGCAGCGGAACCACCGGCCTCGCAGCACGGCTTCGCGGATTCGATTTTTTGGGATTCGAATTGGACCAAGAAAATTGCCGGGTTGCCGCAGAATACGTGTTTTCAGTTCCTCGTGCGCTGTTCTCGTGAAAGCGCAATGCTCCACGATGTAGGTTGAACACAGTCCGTGCTGCGTTTGATTGGTCGGTTGCGGGACATAATGACAAAACATGACGCGTTCATTTCGTGTGGGATTGACAAGAGACTTTCTGAACCTGGATGGAACTCTGGGGTTCGGGGACATCGGGCTGGAACTGCTGGATCGTAATCCAAAGATCCAGAGCGAATTTCTGCCGGACTTTGGAGGGGAGCTTCCGCCGCTGGTCTCTCAGGAATTCGATGCGTTGCTGGTCCTGGCGCCGAAGGTGACCGCGAATACTCTTTCGGGCGGCAAGCGGCTGACTCACATTGCTCGCTTTGGTGTCGGCTATGACAGCGTCGATGTGCCCGCGTGTACTCGGCATGACGTTGTTCTGACGATTACACCATCAGGCGTTCGTCGTCCGGTCGCTGGCTCGGTGCTCTGCTTCATGCTGGCTCTTTCCCACAAGCTGCTGATCAAAGACCGAATCACTCGAAACGGACAATGGCATGACAAGCTTCAGTACATGGGCATGGGGCTGACCGGCCGAACGCTGGGCGTCATCGGGCTCGGGAACATCGGACGGGAAATCTTCCGGCTTGCGGCGCCGCATCAGATGCAATTCCTCGCCAGCGATCCTCACCGAACACCCGAAGATGCAATCGACTGCGGTGCGGAACTGGTCAGCCTGAATGAGCTGCTGGAGCGTTCGGATTTCGTCGTCGTCTCCTGCGCGCTGACTCCGGAAACTCGACACCTTCTGGACGCATCACGCATCGGCCGAATGAAGCGAGGTGCTTATCTGATCAATGTGGCTCGTGGCCCGATCGTCGATCAGGCCGCACTGACTCAGGCTCTGCACAATGGCCAACTGGGCGGTGCGGGGCTGGATGTGTTTGAGAAAGAACCGATTGACCCGAATGATCCGCTTCTGAAAATGGACAACGTTATTCTGGCTCCACATGCTTTGTGTTGGACCGATGAGATGTTTCGAGGCGTCGGGGTGGCGGCGTGTCAGAGCATTCTGGAAGTCGCGGAAGGAAGAGTGCCGCAGGACATTGTGAATCGGGAAATCCTGGAACATGAATCCTTCCGCCAGAAACTTGCTCGCTATACTCATTGATCTACAACACGCCAGTGAACTTGCGTGCTGAACGATCAACCCTGAACAGAACGTCGTTTCGTGACCGTTCATTCTTTCAACCTGGACCCCAACCTGGACATCCTGCAAACGGTACGCCGTTTTGAACAGGATCGCTTCCTGCTGCTGCTGGACAGTGCCGCACGACATCGCGAACGAGACAGCCGGTATTCCTTCCTGACAGCTGATCCGGTCAAAGTTGTACGACTCGATACCGTGACCTGCGGAGACAACCCGTTCGAGACTTTGCGTGACTGGCAGAAGATGCTCGGCCAGCAGGAGCTCTCTGTTCAATCATCGCTGCCAGTGAATTCAGACGGAGCAACTCCTGGGCTGCCTCCGTTCTTTGGTGGCATTGCGGGCCTGATGAGTTACGAGCTGGGCAGAGCGTTTGAGCGTCTGCCGTCTCCTTCTCAGAACGACTTTCAAACTCCGGCTTTGCTGGCGGGACTGTTTGACTGGGCGATCGTCTGGGACCACCTGGAGAACACTGTTCGGCTGTTCGTGATCGAATTGCCGATCGATGGTCAGAATGCAGTCGATCGAATTCAATGGGTTCGGAACCGCCTGGCAAATGAAGCAGCGGTATCGAAAACTGACTCCGTTCAGCCGTCGTCCCCGCACTCCTCGTCAGCAACAACTCGCTTTGCATCAAAGCATCAGATTGAACCATCAACGGCAGTCTATTCTGACTTCGCGCGAGAGGAATATGTTCGCACGGTGGCTCGTGTCATCGAGTACATTCGAGCGGGAGATATTTTTCAGGCGAACCTGTCTCAGCGATTGATTGCCCCTTGGCATCGTTCGGCCATTGACTTGTATGGCCAGGTGCGTCGTCTGAACCCGGCACCATTTTGCGGGCTACTGACGTTCGACGATGTTGCGATCGTGAGCGCTTCGCCGGAACGCTTTATCAAGGTGAACGCGTCAGGCCTCGTGGAAACACGCCCGATTAAGGGAACTCGCCGCCGCCCTCGATCACCAATTGCCGAGCTGTTTGCCGTAGAAGAACTAACCAGCAGCGAAAAGGATCGCGCGGAAAACGTCATGATCGTCGATCTGCTGCGGAATGATATTTCGCGTTCCTGCCTCGCCGGCTCAGTGAAAGTTACAGGGCTCTGTGAACTGGAAAAGTTCGAGACTGTGCTGCACCTGGTTTCGACCGTCCAGGGGCAGCTTCAGTCCGATCGTGATGTGTGGGACCTGATGGCCGGATGCTTTCCCGGAGGTTCCATCACAGGTGCGCCAAAGATTCGGGCAATGGAGATTATCGCGGAGCTGGAACCGATCGTTCGAGGTGCCTACTGCGGAAGCCTGTTTGCTCTTGGACCGCACGGCGAGTTCGACAGCAGCATTCTGATTCGCACATTCACGCTGAAAGACGGATGGGTTCAGTTCCCCGTCGGCGGCGGCATCGTTGCCGACTCAGACCCGCTGGATGAGTACCGCGAGACGCTGCACAAAGCGTCCGGCATGATTCGCGCATTGCGGGAACGATAAGCCAGGCAACGTTGACTGTAGAGTGGATACGGAAAAAGCCCGACGGTTCTTGTTGACCCGTCGGGCTTGCTTTACCAGTGAGCATCAACCGCCATGGAATCTGAATTCTCAAATCCCTTATGACAGCTTGCGTTCGCGAATCCAGTCGGTGTGAAATTTCTCGCCGCGAGGCTTATCCGTGCGTTCGTAGGTATGAGCACCGAAGTAGTCTCGCTGTGCCTGAAGCAGATTGGCTGGCAGGCGACCACGGCGATATCCGTCATAGTATGTCAACGCCGCGCTGAAGGCTGGTACTGGCAGACCGAGCTGGATCGCGGTTGCGATCACTCGACGCCATGACGGCTGAGCTTTCTCAATGGCCGACTTGAAGAAGTCATCCAGCAGCAGGTTTTCGAGATTCGGGTTCTTGTCGAACGCCTTCTTGATGTCTTCCAGGAAGACGGATCGAATGATGCAGCCGCCTCGCCACAGGTACGCGATCGGGCCGTTCTGCAGCTTCCATCCGAACTCTTTGGCAGCCGCGTCAAGCTGAACATAACCCTGAGCATAGCTGCACAGTTTGGAAGCGTAGAGAGCCCACTTCACGTCGTCGATGAACTTCGCCTTGTCACCTTCGAACTTGCCCTCTGGTCCCTTCAGCACCGCTTCCGCTCGGACGCGTGCATCCTTCTGAGCCGACAGGCAGCGAGCAAACACGGCTTCGGTGATCAGAGTCGTTGGGACACCCAGGTCCAGAGCATGCTGGCTCATCCACTTGCCGGTGCCCTTCTGTCCCGCTGTGTCCAGAATCTTGTCGACGAGGTATTCGCCGGTTTCCTTGTCCTTCACCGTGAAGATGTCACGAGTGATCTCGATGAGGTAGCTGGCCAGTTCACTTTCGTTCCATGACTTGAAGACCTGGTAGAGTTCTTCGTTCGTCAGCCCAACGCCGTACTTCAGAATGTAGTAGGCTTCGCAGATCAGCTGCATGTCACCGTATTCGATGCCGTTGTGCACCATCTTCACGTAGTGCCCTGCTCCGGCTTCGCCCACCCAGTCACAGCAGGGAATGTCGTTGTTCGGTCCGACCTTCGCGCTGATCTTCTGGAAGACGTCCTTTACGTACGGCCATGCTTCCGGATGACCGCCGGGCATGATGCTTGGGCCCTTCAACGCACCTTCTTCGCCACCGGAAACACCGGTGCCGATGAATCGGAATCCTTCTTCCGCAAGCTGCTTGTGACGTCGGTTCGTATCGACGTAATCCGCGTTGCCGCCGTCGATGATGATGTCACCTTTCGCCAGCAGCGGCTTCAGCTGATCGATCACAGCGTCAACAGGAGCACCCGCCTTGACCATGATCATGACACGGCGAGGAGACTGGAGGCTGTTCACGAAGGCTTCAAGAGTATCGTATCCCTTGATGCGGTCCGGAGTTCCTGCTTCCACAACCCCTGGAGGACGGCTGCCGAGTCCACTGATGAACTCATGAGTCGTCTCCGTCGTTCGATTGTACACACCGACAGAAAACCCCTTGTTGGCCATATTCATGACCAGGTTCTGTCCCATCACCGCCAGGCCGATCAGGCCGATATCGTGCTTTGACATTTCGACTTTGCTTCTGCTGCTGAACCTGAAACGAAAAGCCTGAAATCCGCGGGATCAGGCCATGTCTCCACATGTTCGAGTCTTCTGGCTCTTTTCCACAAGTCCAGGACAGGCCGGACCAAGTATTTTGCCGTTTTTTGGCAGGATCCAGGTCGATTCCCCATTGAAAACCGCCGGCAGAAATCCGATCGGCTCGTGATCAATGGCAAATTCACTATCATGAGGTTTGATGAGACAGCACTGTTTTCCTTCGAATCCGCTATTGCCACCCCTGCCCTCACTGCATCAAGACTCGCGGACAACAATTAACAAACCAACGGCGCGACTCGGCATAACTCCGTGAAGCTCGATGGTGGATTGACTTCACAGTACTCCCCGGGTTGCAGATGACGTGTCGGAAGATTCACAAAACCTGAAGTCGACAGAGTTCACAAACTACCTGATTCGACTGAAGCAGGGAGACGGGGCTGCCCGCGATGAAGTCATCGCTGCCGCTCGTGATCGACTGATGCGAATGGCTCGCAAGATGCTGCGAGACTTTCCTCTCGTCCATCGATGGGAAGAGACAGACGACGTCTTTCAGAATGCCGCCATTCGGCTGTGTCGGTCGCTGGATTCTGTGATCCCGGAGAACACCTGTGGACTCATGCGTCTGGCAGCACGCGATATCCGTTATGTGCTGCTGGATCTCGCACGCCACTACGGAGGTCCCGGCGCGGCATGGAAACTACCAGACAGGAACGGCCTTGCCTCCGGCAGTCGCATCGCAGATCCGAATGAAGGCTCACAGGAATCTTCACAGCTGATGTTCTGGACTGAGTTCCATCAGCGAGTTCAGGATCTTCCGGATGATCTACAGCAAGTCGTTGACCTGCTGTGGTACCACGAACTGTCGCAGGACGAAGCGGCCGAAATCCTGCAAATCAGCAAACGAACTGTCCAGAGGCGGTGGCGAACGGCCTGCATCTCATTGCAGGATATGTTCGACGGAGTTCCACCACAGCTCGATTAGACTCCTGTTGCATTGATGCGTTCTCAGACCACATCTCGTTTTAAGAGTGCCATATGACTGACAACAGCATCATCGATCAATTGCTGGATCGCTGGCAGGATGAACTGGATTCCGGAAGGACTCCGGATCTCGAGAGACTCTGCGCTGAGCACCCGGACATGCTGCCGGAACTCCGTCGTCGGGTGGCGGCCTTTCAAAAGATGGACAACAAGCTCTGGAGGTTCATGGAGGAATCAACCGTACAATCTGACGATGCAGAAGTCCCCGAGCACACTGAATTCTCTGTCTCTGACTCAGAGCTGTTCAGCGCGAACGTCAAATATCGGATCCGTGGCGCGCATGCACGCGGAGGACTCGGAGAAGTGCTCATCGCTGAAGATGAATCTCTGGGGCGGCGAGTAGCTCTGAAGCGAATGCACCGCGACCAGAAGCTTGATCCCGTCCGAAGGCTGCGATTTCAGAGGGAGGCCACAATCACCGGACAACTGGATCATCCAGGAATTGTCGCGATTCACAGCGTTGGGGAGGGTGCCGACGGAAATCCCTGTTATGTCATGAAGTTCATCGAAGGTGAAACGCTCAGCGAGGCAACTCGCCGTCTCCACAGGACATTCAAAGAACAGGCGGCCCAAAACGTTCAGGGTTTTCAATCGCATGTCCTGAGACCACTGTTAAGCAGGTTCGTCGCAGTCTGCAACACGATCGCATTTGCTCATCACGCTGGCTTTATTCACCGTGATATCAAACCCGCCAACATCATGCTGGGTGAATTCGGCGCGACGTACGTTGTCGACTGGGGTCTGGCCAAACCTCTGGAAACGACAGGCACCGATCGCAATCAGAAAACTCCTCGACGTGAGCCATCTGTCGGCGCTGATACCAAGGAGTTGGCCTCGACAGACACCACACATCTCTTCAATGACCAGACGGCACCTGAAGCAGCGGACGCCGAAATCCTCCGAACTCAGCCCGGCACTGTCATCGGCACTCCGGCATTTATGAGTCCTGAACAGGCACGCGGTGATTCCCAGGACGTCGGGACGGCCAGTGACATCTTTAGTCTTGGAGCAACGCTCTATTTCATTCTGACAGGAGAAACGCGTTTCGACTCTGACGGTGGATCCACGTGGATTGAGAAGCTTCAATCCGGACGTTTTCCGACGCCTCGAGCAAGGCAGGATCTTGTCCCGGCATCGCTCGAAACTGTCTGCCTCAAAGCGATGGCCAAACAACCTGCAGATCGTTATCCGGATGCACTCGCCCTTGCGAAAGACGTCGAGTGCTGGATGAATGATGATCCGGTGACGGCGCATCGCGAGCAGCTGGCGGACCGCGTGAAGCGATTCATTCGCCGCCATCAGTCTTTGACCATTTCGCTGTTGGTGGCTTCTGTTCTGGTCATGACAACAGCGATTGTGGCTACCCTCCTGATTAACCGAGAAAAGAATGACGCGATCACTGCCCGATCGGCCGCGCAGAAGTCCGCTGAGGCAGAGAAAGAGGCAAAAGGAAAAGCAGAACATCGACTGAAGCTGGTCGAACGATCGAACAGCATTCTTGCCTCGGTCTTTGAAAACCTTGACCCGGAGGAAGTGGCGAAAAACGAAACACCCCTTCAGTCTCTGCTCGCAAAACAAATCACGCAGGCCGCAGATGGCCTTGCCGACGATGCGGCAACTGAGCCTCTTATTGTGGCGGATCTGGAGAACAAACTCGGGTCATCGCTCATCAATTTGTCCGAACCAGCAAAAGCGATCCCAATCCTTCGCCACGCGCTGCAACGCTATGAATCTGTGAACGGAAAGGCGCACGAGTCAACCATCGCCTGCCAGTTCAACCTTGCCAGCGCTCTGCAGGCCAGTGGTAATGTGACGGAGTGCATCCCCATGATGGAAGAGGCACTTCAACGAGCCAGAACCGTACTGGGAGACGAGCATCCTCAAAAATCAAAGGCCATGAACATTCTGGGATCCGCATATCTCGAGGCAGGAAGAATCGCCGACGCAAACGCACTGCTCAGCGAAGGACTGCAACTCCGAAAACAACACCAGGGACTGAAACATCCGGACACAGTGACCAGTATGAACGATCTGGCCATGGGACTTGCAGCAGCCGGAAAGCGAGAAGAATCGCTGAAGATGTTTCAGGAGGTTGTTCCGTTGTCAGAGGAAGCGTTTGGCCCGGACGATCCTCGCACGTTGTCCAGCACAAACAACCTCGCCATTGCTCTGATGTCAGCCGGAAGGCCTGAGGAATCACTGCCCCTGTTTGAGAAGACTCTGAATACGCGACGGAAGACCCTGGGGCGAGAACACATCGATACACTCGGCAGCATGAACAACCTCGCTGCGAACTATCAGACACTCTCGAGATGGAACGACGCGATGCCGCTGCTTGAAGAAGTGGCCGGAGTGACCGCGTCGAAATTCGGAAGCGAACACCCGGCGCATTTGACCACGTTGAACAATCTGGCCTTCGTAAGCCTCCGAATGAACCTCCCGGAGAAAGCCATCCCCCTGTTCAGGCAGGTTCTGGAAACTCGCATCAAGGTGCTGGGAAACGACCATCCGGATACGATTTCAACGGTGTTGAATCTGGGAGTTTCCTATGTGGCCAACAAGCAACCGGAGACTGGATTGCCCATGCTGGAAACATCGTATGAAAGTCGACGCGTTCATCTGGGGTCCGACCATCCCAAAACGGTGGAAGCACTGCTCACAACGACATCGGAGTATGAAAAAGCAGGCCGCCCCAATGATGCCGAACGACTGTTTCGCACAGCAGTGGAAACGTTTCCTCAGGACAAGCGACAATCCGCGGGATACGCACAGATCCTTGCCGGTTTTGGACAGTTCCGACTTTCTGCTGGCCAATCGATGGAAGCCGAAACGATGCTCAGTGAGTGCTGGGAACTGCGAAAGGTCATTCAGCCGAATTCCGTTCAGACGTTTTCCACCGAATCCATGCTTGGCGAAGCTCTCTTGATCGGTCAGAAGTACGACGAAGCTGAACGACACTTGCTGGCTGGTTATCAGGGGTTGAAGGACCAGGAAACTCAGATCCCGCCACAACAGGCCAACCGAATTCCGGAGGCCATCGGTCGCCTTGTTCGACTCTACGAGCAAACCAATCGACCGGACCAGGCGGCTCACTGGAAGTCACTTCTGCCAGCGGAATAGTGCGTTGAGCACGTTGACTCCCAAAATTCGCCCGACGAGGTTGAGTTTTGTCGCGATTCTCCACGCAAATCTCGTGCGTGACCGCAACACTGTGATCCAGTTCCTCAGGACTGCTCGCGCAATTTCCAGATCCTGACCAGAAAGTCCTGGATTCTCTGTCGTCAGAGTCGACCGACTTACGCTTAGGCTGAAACCACGGATGGCAAATCTGTGGTGCAGGGTCAATTGCCATCCCCGAATTCAGTCCTGTGAAAGTCGAATCCATGCTCGTTTCCAGCTTTCTAGATCTCCTGTCGATTGGCCGAAAGTCCCGCAGTCGTCGAAAGGCATTCAGCCGAACAAGTTCCCAGGTGTCGGCAGAAGTCCTCGAACACCGCCAGTTGCTCACGGCCCAAATCACTCAGATTGGCGATTTCAATCTGGTCGCCGACGGTGGCTCATCAGATCCACAGGAGCTGACACAGGTTGGCACGACCTTGTTTTTCACGGCCGCAGACAAGACGCACGGTCGGGAACTCTGGAAGAAAGAGGGCTCAAACGCAGCGGTCCTTGTGAAAGACGTTTTCCCGGGCACTGAGACGTCGGCTGTTCGCAATCTGACAGCCGTGGGCACGACGCTGTTTTTCACCGCGGACGATGGAATTCACGGGACAGAACTCTGGAAGAGTGACGGCACAACGGCCGGTACCATCCTGGTCAAAGACACTCTGGACACAGCAAACGATTCGAACTCGTTCAACGTGGGTTCAGGTCCATTTGACTTCCACGCCGTCAACGGCACGCTCTTCTATCGAGGCAATCCGGAATGGGGCAACCCGAACCCGACACTAATGATCAGCGATGGTACGGAAGCCGGTACACATAAGGTGACCGACAGCTACCTTGATACACCGTTTTCGTGGGCGAGATCCACATCCTCTGCCCAACTTGGATCGCTCTTCCTGTTTGATGCTTACGGTCTTTACGTTACGGATGGCACTTCCGCTGGTACGACTCGACTTGTCGGTGAGTACGGAGACATGCCATTTGAACTGACCACAGTCGGGTCTGTTACCTTCTTTACCAGAGAAGACGCCACAAATGGTCGTGAACTCTGGAAAACAGATGGCACCGTCGCCGGTACGGTATTGGTCAGCAACATCAATCCCGGCACTCATTCGAACCCTTCTTTTCTGACCAACGTTAATGGCACGTTGTATTTCTCAGCCGACGACGGCTCGACAGGACGCGAACTCTGGAAGTCGGATGGTACTGCCGCAGGAACCGTGAGAGTTTTCGATGTCGCTGGTGCAAGTCTGAATCCACAGCAGTTTACCGCTGTCGGATCGACTGTCTTTTTCAGAGGTCTGGATCCGGCCACAGGTCGGGATCGACTCTGGAAGACCGACGGCACTTCAGCGGGTACCGTGATGCTCGGTTCCAGTGTTACCGATCCGGAATCACTCATCGCTGTTGGCAGCACACTGTATTTCACATCGGCTGACAACGCGACCGGCCGTGAACTCTGGAAGTCCGACGGCACTGTCGCGGGAACCACTCTATACAAGGATCTCGTGGCCGGTTCCGATGGCTCCATCCCGGCTCTGCTGAAGAACATCAATGGATTTCTGTACTACGCGGCCTACGACGCTGTAAAGGGGCGTGAACTCTGGCGGCACGATCTGACATCAAACACAGCCGTGATCAACGACATCTATCGAGGGACTCGCAGTTCTGATACCCATGATTTCGTTACGGCCGGAAACAACCTGTTCTTCGTCGTCACGTATCGTCGGGACAATGGATCCATCGAACGACATGAACTGTGGAAGTCCGCTCTGAACGGGACGGGAGCGACGCTTCTCAGGACTTCCCTTCCGGATGATAACTGGGGATTCCAGAACATGACGAATTTCAAGGGATCGCTCTATTTCATCATGAACGAAGATTCCGTTGGAGTCGAACTGTGGAAGTCAGATGGAACCGTTGCCGGAACGGTTCGAGTCAAGGACATCAATCAGACTGTTAACAACTCGTCACACTCAGCCCCGTCCAGCCTGACCGTCGTCAACGATACACTCTTCTTCTCCGCGGACGACGGCTCGACAGGACGTGAACTCTGGAAGTCTGACGGAACGACGGCCGGCACAGTTCTGGTCAAGGATATCACGACCGGATTTCTCACAGACTCCATCGCCTACCAATCACCTATGGTGGCAGCCGGATCGAATCTCTATTTCTTCGCGGACAACGGGGCAACCGGATCCGAACTCTGGAAGTCTGATGGAACTGCTGCGGGAACAACGCTTGTCAAGGATATTTGGACCGGGCCCACAAGTTCGAACCCAGGTCAGATGATCACTATTGGCGATCTGATCTACTTTGTTGCCAACGATGGCATTAATGGTCGTGAACTCTGGCAGTCCGACGGAACGGCCGCAGGAACGTCAATGGTCGTTGATCTCACACATGTCGACATCTTTGGTGATACAGCGTTCAGATCGATTACCAATGCGAACGGAAAACTGTACTTCGAATATGCACTGCAGGCCTTTGGGACGCCATCCGGATACAAACTGGCATGCCGCCCCACACCAACTTCACCTCTGACGATCATCAATCCCCCCGGGGAACTTGGCGGAACTCCGCTGACTGCCATCGGAAACTCGGTTTACTTCAACGCTCCCGATAGTACTCATGGAAATGAGCTGTGGAAGAGTGACGGGACTCAGGCTGGCACAATTCTTGTCAAGGATCTCTTCAACATTCCGCGTTCCAGTGTAAATGGTCAAATGTGGAGTTCCGACCCTCAGCAAATTGTTGCAAGCAACGGGATGCTGTACTTCTCCGCATACACCCCTTCGAACGGTCGTGAACTCTGGATGTCGGACGGAACAACAGGCGGTACGGTTCTGCTTGCTGACATGACCGGTGATCCTGGCAGCAGCAGCCCCGAAAGCCTGACGGCCATCAACGGTCGCGTCTTTCTCACTGCTGTCACTGAAGCGACTGGCCGAGAACCCTTTACCGTCATTGATGTCTTTACACCGACAGCCCCAACGATCACTGCACCTGCCACCATCACTCCGACGCAGCGTCCGACAATTACCTGGACGGCTTCAACTGGTGCGGTTAGCTATGATGTGTTCATCAAGAATAACGCAACCGGTGCGAATCCTCAGGTGTCTGTCAATGTCGTCGGAACGACTTCGTATGTCCCCGCCGCAGACCTGGGCATCGGAAAGTTCACCGTGTGGGTTCGAGCTGTCAGTGCCTCCGGAACCAAATCGGCCTGGTCGGCACAGAAGGACTTCACCGTCAATACTTCTGCAACAACTGCTGTGATGATTCGCAATCAATCGACGTCACGACCCAAGGTCAACTGGAATGATCTGGCCGGTGCGGTGAAGTATGACGTGTGGCTGGACAGCACGACAGCCGGACAAACCAGTTCAGTCATTCTTCACGACATTCGCGGCAAGTCATGGCAAAGCACCACCGACCTCGCTCTTGGATCTTATCGAGTGTGGGTGCGAGGCCTCGACGCATCGGGACTGGCAGCCGCATGGTCGCCTGTTGTGTATTTCAATGTGGCGACGTCACCCACAATGACTGCTCCACTCTCCTCGACCTTTGAACGACGGCCGCAGTTCGCATGGAACGCCGTG
>JAEUII010000269.1 GCA_016795145.1 Planctomycetaceae bacterium | reverse complement strand
AAAGAATCACAGAAGGAGAACAACGCACCCGAAGGACGTGCGGACTTCCTGCGACTGCTGGCTTTGAATGTTGCCGTTCGAGGAGAAATCTCTCAGCTATCAAAGCTGCTCGTCGCTGTCGGCAGCGGCGTTGACCATGGTCTTTGGTTGCAAACTGCGATCGTGCTCGGTCTTGCGGAAGGCTTGCCTCGCTGCCAAAACTCAGCAATCCCAAAGAGCCTTTCGGCACTGATCCAGAACTCGCCCGAAGAGCTGAAGACGCTGATACCTGCGATCGAACGGATCGTCCAGAACGCGTCTGACGTCGCGATGAATCGATCACTTGGCGACGCGGATCGAATGGCTGCGATGAACCTGATGACTCATCTTCCCCCGGAACAGCTCACGAAAGCGATCGAAGCACTGCTTACGCCTGGTGAATCTTCCGCGTGTCAAAAGTCGGCCGTTGAGGCCATTCGTCGCAGCGGGCGAGTTGACCTGGCAGAGTTGCTGCTGACTCGGTGGGATGTTCTGAATCCGCATGCTCGTTCTTCGGCTCTCGACCTTCTGCTTGTTCGAAAGGAAACGACCAGGCAGCTGCTGGCTCTGATGTCTTCGGGCACAGTACCGTCGTCCGTCATTTCCATCGACCAGAGATTGATCCTGCTGAAACATCCTGACGAAGCCATTCGAACCGCCTGCATCACACTGTTTGGCGGAACGGTTTCGGCAAACCGTCGTGAAGTCGCGGATCAGTATGCGAAGGCCCTGGACCTTCCCGGTGATGTTCAGCGTGGAGCAGCCGTCTTCCAGAAGACCTGCAGCAAATGCCATCGTATCGGAACCGTTGGCAGCAACGTCGGACCGGACATCAGCGACACTCGCGCGAGGGCTCGTGATGCACTGCTGTACGACATTCTGGATCCCAATCGTCGCGTCGATCCTCAGTACACCGAGTATGTGATTGTGACGAAGGACGGGCAGCTGCTGAACGGACTGCTCATCGCCGAAACCGCAGAGTCACTCACGCTGCGTCAGCCGGAGGGCCGTGAAGTCAGCCTCTCGCGATCCGACGTTGAAGAGTTCAAGTCGACGAGCAAATCACTGATGCCCGAGGGTATCGAACGCGATGTGACGGTTGAACAGATGGCTGATGTGCTCGCGTTCCTGAAACAAGGGCTGAAGAGTCCCTGATCGGCAGACATCTGAAACAACCTTCGTGAACATGTCGTCGCACAGGCTGCTCGATTACAGGTAGGACGCCACAGCGCTTTCGACGACCTTCATTGCCTGGTCGATCAGAGCGACTGCATCCTTCGTCTCCGGTGCTTCGGCGATGATGCGGATGATGGGCTCCGTATTGCTGCCTCGCACCTGAACCCAGCGGTCAGACCAATCCAGCCGCAGACCATCACCATCGCGAGCTTCTGCGTCTGGAAACGCCTTTCGCAGAGCGTCACATGCCGTTGGAACAGCCGTAGCGGGGCATGTGATTTTGTCTTTGACGATCGTGTAAAAGGGCAGAGCATCAGCCCACTTCGCAAGAGTCCGCTTCTTCTCCGTCAGACCAGCAAGAACGTAGGCCATCGACACCAGACTGTCTCGGACGTAGCCAACCTGAGGCTCGATGACTCCTCCGTTGCCCTCACCGCCAAGAACCGCATGAACTGCTCGCATCTTCGCACACACGTGAGCTTCGCCGACAAAGCTGCGATGGAACTGGCAACCATGTTTTGCTGCGATGTCAGCGGTCACACGGCTGGTTGAACCATTGACGACGAACGGCCCCTTGCGACGTTCCAGAACGTAGTCGGCGGCCAGTGCCAGAGTCAGCTCTTCTCCGATGTAACGTCCTGTGTTATCAACAATCGCGAGGCGGTCTGCATCAGGGTCCTGAGCAAAGCCCGCGTGAGCTGAATGCTGAGTCACCGCGCGGCAAAGGTCTCCGAGGTTCTTTTCAACGGGTTCCGGAATATGCTCGAACCGTCCATCCGGCGTTCCACCCAGGACGACGACTTCACATCCCAGAGCTTCCAGCAAACGCGGGCCGGCGACGGCACCCGAACCGTGGTTGCAGTCGAGAACGACGCGGAACTTTTTCTTCCGGATCGCGTCTACGTCGACAAGTGACAGCACTTTGTCGATATGAGGCTTCGAAGGGTCTTCGAGTTTGGTGACCTTGCCGATTCCCGACCAGTCCTTCCAGACGATTGCGTCGGTTTCCAGAATCTGAATCAGCTGCTGGCCAAGCTCCTTATTGAATACGGATCCATCCGGAGCGAAAGGCTTCAGGCCGTTCCATTCGATCGGATTGTGACTTGCCGTGATCTGAAGTCCTCCGGCTGCGTGATGATGACGCACCAGAACTCCACACGTTGGCGTCGTGCAGACTTCCGCATCCAGCACTTCACAACCCGTTGCCAGAAGTCCCGAAACAATCGCATGATGCAGCATGGGACCGGTACCGCGACCATCGCGAGCCACGACAACCTTGCCTCCGCAGAAGATCGTTCCCAGCGCGGCAGCGAAGCGGGAGGCGTACGTTGGATCGAGTCCGTCGCCGATAATCCCACGGAGTCCGGAAATGCTAAGTATCCGCGTTGCCATGTTTGCTTCCCTTGCGGCGTCGTTGTGCAGGCCAGTTGAGCGGGAAGTGTGACAACTGAACCTTAAGGCGTCGAGTGCGGTTGGCGGGCTTCTCATGGCCGTCTGGTTCGACGCTTCCTATTCTTCCTCGTTCTCCCATCTCATGTCTGGCCCGGTTCTCACCAGTGCATGACGCATCCGCCATCGACGTTGATTGTCTGCCCGGTGATCTCACTGGCTTTGTTGCTGCAGAGAAAAACAATCATGGCCGCGATGTCTTCGGCCTTTTGCCATCGACCAAGCGGCACCACCTTGCGAATCTTGTCGTCCGCCCATTCATCGTAGGATGTCTTCTGGTCCGCGGGTTGTTGGTCATTCCAGGCGCGCCAGACGGACTCATTCAGCGGCGTCTTCACCATTCCGGGACAGACGCTGTTGACTCGAACATTGAACGGGGCCAGATCCTTTGCCATGCACTGAGCAAAGTTGATATTCGCCGCTTTGCTCGCGCTGTAAGGCGGATCTGTGGGAGAACCAATCTGGCCTGCAACGCTCGACAGGAACACCATCGTACCTCGGCGTCGCTGACTCATTGCCGGTCCCGCAACCTGAGCAAGATTGGCCATCCCCAGAATGTTGACATCCAGCACCTTGCTCCATGCTGACAACGGAACGTTCGTGTAGGGAAAACCAAAGTAGCCCGACCCAATCGCCGCGCAATGGACGACGATGTCGATCGGACCGAGGATCGTTTCTGATTCGTTCCATGCACGAGCGACAGATTCGGAACTGGAAATGTCGGCTGAGATGAAATCACCGGAAGTGTCTGCCGGCTTCTTAAGGTCCCAGATCACCGTCCGAGCCCCTTCGTCTCTCAGCAACGCCGCCGTCGCCGCCCCAATGCCGCTTGCACCACCAGTGATGATCGCTGTCTGACCCTGAAGTCCCAGATCCACGGAATCCTCGATTCAGTGTTGTTGTTGAAAATGCGGTCGCCGTCAGCTGTCACGCCACTCAGCCCAAAATAAAACCACGTACGAAGAACAAAGAACCAAGAACCACAAACGAGCACCCATGAAAAATCCTCCCCTCCCAAACTCGTTTGGGGGTCGAACGAGCGCCAGCAAGTTCGGGGGAGGGCTGCACTTCGCGCGTTTGTCGGTGCTCGATCGTTCGGGCATAATGCTGTGCCTTCAATTTGCCCACCTCATTTTAGGAAGCCCGCCATGACTTTGAATCGTCGATCGTTTCTTGCTGTTTCAGCCGCAGGATTGACACTCGCTGCTGCTCGTCGATCGTATGCCGATGAGGCTTCGATGCAATGGGCCGATGTACGCGACTGGGGTGTGGAAGGCCGAGCGTTCAATGATACGGAAGCCTGGTTCGATCGACTTCCGGGCCGAGCCAAAGGCGTCGTGCGTGATGCCGTGTGGAACTTGTCTCGTCATTCAGCGGGCATGCAGGTTCGTTTTCGAACAGACGCGACGGAGATTCATGTTGACTATTCTGTGACCAGTGAGAATCTGGCAATGCCGCATATGCCAGCGACAGGAGTCAGCGGCCTGGACCTGTATGCGAAGGATGAAGACGGAAGCTGGAAATGGGTGGCCGTGTTGCCGCCGAAATCAAAAATGACGAAAGCCAAACTGGTGTCGGGACTTCGGCCCGGGCTACGTGACTATGCCATTTATCTTCCGCTGTACAACGGAACGGAGTTCCTGAAAGTCGGCGTTGCGAAGGAAGCAAAGTTTGAAACCACGGCTCCTCGAACGGACAAGCCGCTGGTGTTCTACGGCACCTCGATCACCCACGGAGCCTGTGCGACACGACCGGGAATGCCGCATCCATCCATCCTTGGCCGACGCCTGAATTTTCCGACCGTCAACCTTGGCTTCAGTGGCAACGGAAAGATGGAAAAGGAAGTCGGTCAGTTCCTCTGCGAAATTGATGCGGCCGTTTATGTGATTGACTGTCTTCCCAATATGTCGGCCGAAGAAGTCACGGAGCGAACAGCCCCGATCGTGAAGCAACTGCGAGCTGCGCATGCGGATGTTCCGATCGTCCTGGTCGAAGACCGCAGCTACTCCGGCTCGTGGCTGATCGACGGGCAGCGTCAGCGAAACGAATCCAGCCGCGCCGCGCTGAAGAAGGAATACCAGACACTGCTGGATGCCGGCACAGCCAAACTGTACTACATCGACGGTGAATCATTGCTGGGAGCAGATCGTGATGACACAACTGATGGTTCTCACCCGTCAGATCTTGGCTTCTTCCGCCACGCCGATGCGTTTGAGCCCGTTCTGAAGAAGGCGCTCAATGGCTGATCCACCAAATTCCCCACCGGGTTCATCCCGGTGGAAAAAAGGCTTCTGCACTACCCATCAGTGCAAGCGGCTGTAGTGCAGAGGCCGGTTAACCACCGGGATGAACCCGGTGGGGGAAGTTTGTTTTCGAACAACCACGAACCACGAACCACGAACGAAGAACCAGGAACTTAAACGATGAAGACTCTTCTTTGCCCCGTTCTTGCGATAGTGTTGGTTGTGGCTCCGGCGTGGAGCGGTGGTCAGGTGGCCGCCGGTGATCGCACGGTCGGCAAGCCGTTCGCCACTCGTTCCGAAGTCATTGCTCGTCACGGCATGGCGGCAACAAGTCAGCCGCTGGCCACGATGGTGGCGATCGACATTCTGAAACGCGGCGGGTCGGCTGTCGATGCAGCCATTGCGGCGAATGCGGTGCTGGGTCTGATGGAGCCGACGGGATGCGGCATCGGCGGCGATTTGTTTGCGATTGTCTGGGACAACAAGACTCAGAAACTGCACGGACTGAATGCGAGCGGGCGTAGTCCGGCGGGATTGACGCTTGAGGAGTTCCAAAAGCGAGGACTCACGAAGATCCCGTCGTTCGGAGTCCTGCCGATTTCGGTTCCCGGCTGCGTCGACGGCTGGTTTGAACTGCACTCAAAGTTTGGTCGGTTGCCGATGTCAGAACTGCTCGCCCCGGCGGTTCAGTATGCTCGTGAGGGCTTTCCTGTTTCCGAAGTGATTGCCCAGGGCTGGCAGAGCGGCGAACGAGTTTTCGCAAAGCAGCCAGGATTTTCCGATACGTTCCTGATCGACGGCAAAGCTCCGCGAACAGGCGACGTCTTTCGCAATCCTCGTCTTGCCAATACGCTGGAAAAAATCGGGCAGGGCGGTCGGGATGTTTTCTACAAAGGCGATATGGCGAAAGCTCTTGCGGCGGATGTTCAGAAGCACGGCGGGTTTCTGAGTTACGAAGACCTTGCGAATCATACGTCTGACTGGATCGATCCGGTTTCGACGAACTATCGAGGCTATGACGTTTGGGAGCTTCCTCCGAACGGGCAGGGCATTGCTGCATTGCAGATGCTGAATGTGCTGGAAGGCTTCGACCTGCGCAAAGCGGGATTTGGCAGTCGCGATCATGTTCACTGGTTTGTCGAAGCGAAGAAGCTTGCATTTGAAGATCGAGCGAGGCTCTATGCCGATCCTGCCTTTGCCAAAGTTCCAGTGCAGGAATTGATCTCCAAATCGTACGGTGAAAAGCGACGAGCACTGATCGATGCTCAGAAGGCCGCTCAGCAGTACCCCGTAGGACTTCCTCATGCGGTTGAAGAAGGCGACACGATTTACATGACGGTCGCCGACAAAGATCGGAACATGATTTCTCTGATCCAGAGCAATTATCGCGGATTCGGGTCCGGTGTGTGTCCGGCTGAGCTTGGGTTTTCGCTGCAGGATCGAGGAGAGATGTTTGATCTGACGCCCGGACGCTTCAATTCGTATGCACCTCGGAAGCGTCCCTTCCATACGATCATTCCTGCCTTCGTGACGAAAGATGGCAAGCCGTTCCTGAGCTTCGGCGTCATGGGCGGAGCGACTCAGCCCCAGGGCCACGTTCAGATCGTATTGAACATCATCGACTTTGACATGAACATTCAGGAAGCCGGAGACGCTCCTCGCATTCTGCACTCAGGTTCTTCGGAACCGACAGGCGAGCAGATGACAAACGGAGGCACAGTGGCGCTGGAATCAGGTTTTAGTGAGACCGTGCAGCAACAGCTTGAAGCTGCCGGCCATGTCTTCAAGCCAGCACGTGGCGAGTTCGGAGGATACCAGGGAATTCTCTACGACGCCCAGCGAGATCTCTATTTTGGCGCCAGTGAGTCTCGCAAGGACGGGATGGCAGCAGGGTATTGAGCGCAGCCATTGTAGATTGGCTGCCCTCAGCCGATTGCGTTTCGTTGCTGTCGGCGATGGCAGGAGTTTGGGAGGCGAATGGCAGGAAACGATTGAGGACAATCGTTCTACAGTGTGTAGATCGGCTGTCCTCAGCCGATTGCTTTTTCGTTGCTGTCGGCGATGGCAGGAGTTTGGGAGGCGAATGGCAGGAAACGATTGAGGACAATCTTTCTACAGAGTGTAGATCGGCTGTCCTCAGCCGATTGCTTTTTCTGTACCGCCGGTGAAGGCTTGAGGTGGGTAAGAAGCGATTGAGGACAATCGCTCTACACTTATTCTTTCGTCAGCGTGCAGGACTCTCTTAGAGTTGCACCTGACGAAAATCGTACCAAACCCCATGAAACGTTGGCTGCTGGAACCGACATCGTTGCTGTCACAGATGTCCCGGTGGTCGTGATTGAACAGCTTGCTCCGGTCCCAAGTCCGACCAGGTTCATCTGGCGAATACCTTCCGTTTGTCCCTGGGCTGTCGTGCCGCCTGGAATGATCACCTTTCGAGCCGCCTCGTAGGCCGCGATGCCCAGCGTCTGCCGCGCGAAGTTCAAGGCCGCAAGTTCCAGTCCGCCAAGGAACAGTAGAAAGATGATCGGTGCAACGATGGCGAATTCCACAGTGACCGCGCCGCTGCGCTTCCTGGTGTCACCGGAGTTGGATCGAAATCGAGAGGGAAGAAGTTTCATAAATCAGACTCGACGAAATCTTGGGGAAAGTACTTACTCAGCAAAGCCCGCGCTTCAGAGAAGGCGGGCTCGCTGGGTTATCTCGAGGACAAGTCAATCAGTCAGTCAACACGATTGGCAGAGAGCGAGCCAGGTCTCGGAAGGCCTGCTGAAGCTGTGCTGAGTTCTGCGTTGCGTAGTACTGACCACCGGTGATTGAAGCCACCTGTGTGAGTGTGGCCTGAGTTGAAGTGAGCATGCTGACGCAGTGAACGGTGATGCCGGCATTCGCTGCATCCTGAGCTGCAAGAACAGGGTCTCGTCCGTCGTTCCACTGACCGTCGGTCATCAGGATGATCACCTTGTTCGACAGAGCACGTCCATTGGTGCCTGTCAGCACTGATACAGCACGATCCAAACCTGTCGATAGATTCGTACCCCCGCCAATGTTTGATGCACTGAGTGTATTGAGGGCCGATTCCACCTGTGTTTTGTTCGTCGACCACACGAATCCTCCCGCGGCGGGAAGTGCGACGTTGGTGTCAACCGCATTACAGCTATTGTTTGGATAGTACGGCGACGTGTAAGTATTCGCCCATGTGACCAGAGACGTTCGAGGTGGATACTGGAATTGACCAGCTTCGTAAAGGAATACGTCGATCGCATCGCACAGGACCGCCCAACGGCTGGCCGTCGGGTGCGGCGGAGAACAGTAGTCTCGCCACATCCCCTGTGGATAATAGTTGGATGGATATCGCAACGGATTGTTGGCTGGATAGGCCCATTCTGTTCCCGACATATCAAACTTCATCGAGCCAGACCGGTCCAGACACAGGCACACTTCCACTTCCTGCTGACCAGCTGTGGCCTGGAGATTGGTGGAGAAGGTTGTCTTGCCGGTTGCTCCACCGAAGAACAAAGGAACGGCACTGAAGCTTCCACTGTTTCCGATCTTTGCGTTCACTCGCACGGCATTGTACGGAGTCGCGTTCGCTGTGAACGTCCAGCTTCCGTTGTTCTGGCCGGTGACACGGCCCAGGGAAACGTCGCTGTTGCTGATCGAGTAGCTCCGATTGGCGACTTTGTTCAGAGCGGCGTACTGGACGGCAGCGGCAATCGCCTGGTTCGCGTCCTGAGTTCGAGCCAGCGCTTCGGCACCTGCTTTGGCAGCTGCGTCGGTTGCCGTTCGAAGTTCGGTTCGAGTCAGCTGCATGTAGGCGAAGTCCACCATCATGGCAGCAATCAGAATGAATGTGAACAGCATCGCAGCGATCAGAATATGCGCTGCTCCTCGTCGCGAGGATTGCTGTTCCTTGCAGACCCAGCGTTTCATATGAGCTTCTCCCTCAAAGAATTTGATTTTTCAGCATGCCGGAAATAACAGCAGGATTTGTCGTGACAGGCGTGATACAGCCTGCGTTGCTTCAGAGTCGAACCATCTTGACGACCGCCGTGACAGTTTTGCCTGTCATGAAGCGGAGAGGTCCATAAGACAGATTCGATGCCGGTGCTGAGAGCGTGACAGTCACCTGAGTACCACGAGCTGTCGCTGTGGTCACTGTGGGACTGAACGAGAGGGTGTAGTTGGAAACTCGGCGAGCTGTCAGTACTTCTGAGACTCGTGTTTCGGCCAGTGTCTGATTCTGCCCTGGTCGAGTAATGATCTTGGCGGCTTCATACGCGGCGAGATTGACGCTCTGCTTCAGAAAGACCGCATTCGCCATCTCAATCGCACCGAACACAAGAATGACCAGGAGCGGCGCAGCAACAGCAAGTTCCAGGGTCGCAGCTCCACTGCGTTCCTGCGAGCCCTGTGCTCCGATGTTGTTTCGATTGTTTCTAAAGATCTGCACTGCTGTATCCTGTCAGAATGGGGATCTCTTGAGACCAGACATCTGGCTGCGTGACCTGTGCAATCACGCACTCTGGAATGGCCCTTCTGTTTCTTTAGGTCAGATTTTTCCGGATTGAGTAAAAACCGGGGCCGGTTTCCCTCCCTCACCACGGTCACTGTCCGAAACTGACGACTGGCCTTATCGCGACAGGTTTTCCTGCCTTGCCGACATGTTGAGTCGCGGCAACATATGTGTGTTTTCTCAGTCAAAACACTGGATTTTCAAGGATGAAACGACGCTGCGTACGAGGGATGACCGATGATTTGTACAGGTGATTGGCTCGGTCGGAGTTGAAGGGACACGCCTGGTTCGGTGGAACGAACGGCGACTCTGGAAGCAGCCCGTGGGTCTTTGTGTTTCTCTGCTGCTCTGACGCGAACTATGATTTAGCTGGAAGCAAATCCCCGCGTTATTTGCCTGCCTGAATTTCCCACCGCGCACAGGTCTCACATGTCAAACACGTCACCTGCAGCCATCTCCAGACTTGCTCGTCGGCACTTGCTGCAGGTTGGCTATTCCGGACTGATGGGCTGCGGTTTGAATCAATTGTTGAGCCCGAAAGCTTCAGCAAGTGAATCAACAATCACGCCGCGAGCGAAGTCGCTGATCATTGTGTTCTGCACAGGAGCGATCAGTCATCACGATACTCTGGACATGAAGCCGGCCGCTCCGCTGGAGATTCGTGGTGAGTTTCAGCCGATCGCGACTTCAGTGGCCGGCACACAAGTATGTGAATACCTGCCAAAGCTGGCAACGCTCGCTCATAAGTACGCGCTGGTTCGCAGTCTGTCTCACAAAGACAACAACCATCTGATGTCGACACATCATGTGCTGACTGGGCATCTGCAGCCGGGCGGGTTCTTTGACAAAGTGGCTTCGCGAGATGACTGGCCGTGTTATTCGGCGGGCTGTGAATTCCTTCGACCTCGCAGCGACGGTATTCCCAGCGGCGTGAACCTTCCGACGTTCCTGATGTCATCTCCTTTGACGTGGCCAGGACAGCACGCAGGGTTTCTTGGGCCAAAGTATGATCCGTGGCAGATTGTCGGAGATCCGAACAGCAAAGACTTTCGAGTCGACGCGCTGACGCTGGCTCAGGGAATTGATGCGAATCGTCTGGATCATCGTCGCTCACTGTTGCGATCACTCGAACAGGACGCAAACCTGGCGAAAGATGCCACGGCCGGGCGAATGACAGAAGATCAGCGACTGGCTTTCACGATGCTGTCGTCCGGCCGACTGACTCAGGCGTTTGAACTGCAAAGAGAAGAGGACTCGATCCGTGATCGTTATGGCCGTCACGCCTTTGGTCAGTCCCTTCTGCTCGCACGCCGTCTGGTGGAAGCCGGAGTTCCCATCGTTCAGGCGAACATGGGCCCGGTGCAAAACTGGGATAGTCACGCGGCCATCGGTCAGACGCTCAAAGGACGGCTCCTTCCGCCGCTCGACCAGTCCGTGTCGGCACTTCTGACGGATCTGGATGAACGAGGACTCTTGGCCGACACGATGGTGATGATGCTTGGCGAATTTGGTCGCACGCCAAAGATCAACAAGGATGGTGGACGCGATCACTGGGGCCCTTGCTTCACGGGCCTCTTTGCTGGGGCAGGAGTTCAGGGAGGCAAAGTCATTGGTCAGTCTGATGAGATTGCCGCCTATCCGGACTCCACTGCGTACTCGCCCGACGACATCGGCGCAACGGTCTACACCGCGCTGGGCATTGAGCCTCATTCGGTCGTTCGCGATCGTCTGGGGCGTCCAGTGCACCTGAATTCAGGCGATGTGATCGACGCTCTTTATGAAGGCTGATGAGTTCCAGTTCGCCTTTTGTTGCCGAACTGATGTTGGCAGATTCCGAATGCGCATGGACAATCACTGGCGTGTTCATGCGCCCCAGGTTTCTTGATTATGCGTCAGCGGAAGTCGTCCAATGCAACGGATTGCGTTGTGTTTGTTGCCGTGTCTCTTTGCTTTGTCGGCATCCGTTCGTGGCAGTGAAGAGCTGTCTTCTGTCATGATCCGTGATGTGCCGCATGTTCGGCAGAAGCCGGATTTTTGCGGTGAAGCCTGTCTGGCGATGGCTCTGCAAAAGCATGGGATCAAGGCTGATCAGGATTTCGTCTTCGATCAATCGGGCCTGTCACCGCTTCTGGGGCGAGGTTGCTACACGAAGGAGTTGGCTCAGGCGACGGCCGCTGTGGGGTTTCGGCCGGGCAAAGTCTGGTACCGCTTTCCTGTTGGAGAAGCCGATCGTTCCCTTAACCAGCTTTTTCAGCTCATTCATTCCGATCTGAAGAAGGGCCGGATGTCGATCGTCTGCATGCACTACGACGATCAGCCGGTAACGACCGAGCACTTTCGACTGATTGTTGGCTATGACGCAGGCCGTGATGAAGTTCTGTTCCATGAGCCCGCACAGAAGGATGCGGCCTACCAGCGAATGGCCCGTGCGAAGTTCCTGAAGCTGTGGCCACTCAAATACACCAATGAAGAATGGACGGCCGTTCTTCTTCGACTGGAAGAAACAGATGCTCTCAAAGGTAAAGTGTCTTCGGAACGGACGGATGCTGACTATGCTCAGCACATTCATGCTCTGAAGAAACGCCTTCCCGATGAGTCTTTCCGGATTGTGCTGGAGAAGCCGTTTGTTGTGATCGGCAACGAAGCCGAAGCGATGGTTCAGGGACACGCGACCAACACGGTGGCCTGGGCCGTCAGTCATTTGAAGAAGCAGTACTTCTCAAAGGACCCGCTCGAGATCGTGGACATCTGGCTGTTCAAAGACAAAGAGACGTATGAAGCCAACTGTGTGAAACTGTTTGGCCGGAAACCGACAACTCCGTACGGCTATTATTCGTCCACAGACAAAGCACTGGTCATGAACATCAGCACGGGCGGCGGAACGCTGGTACATGAGATCGTGCACCCGTTCATTGAAAGCAACTTCCCGGACTGTCCTTCATGGTTCAATGAAGGCCTGGCTTCGCTGTATGAACAGTGCCGGGAAGTCGACGGGCGAATCATGGGCAGCACAAACTGGCGGCTGAATGGACTTCAGAAGGCGATCAGTGACCGAAGTGTTCCGCCGTTTGAAACGTTGTGCCGAACAACTCGTACCGAGTTCTACAATGAGGACCCGGGTACGAATTATTCTCAGGCCCGGTACCTGTGCTACTACCTTCAGGAGCACGGCTTGCTGCAGGAGTACTATCACCAGTTCAATCGCAACTGCCGCAAGGACCCGTCCGGTTATCAGACGCTGATGAAGGTCCTTGAAACGGAAGACATGGCAGCCTTCAAGGAACGCTGGGAAGCGTGGACTGCGACTCTGGAGTTTTGATGCTGTTCGCAGGCCCCTGAACAGATCAGGCCCCTGAACAGATCACGAGCCTGCGAATCGAGTCTGTCACTTTGCTGAATCCAGCGAACGATCACTTCGGGGGAGCAATGTTGGCTCTGTCTTCCTTCACTTTCGAGAGTACTGCTGACAGAGGAATCCTTGTCGCCCCTTCGGTCATTGCAGTTCGAGCGATCTTCTGAGGCATGCGCTGAATCCACGTTTCCATGTCCTTTGCATAACCATACTCAGACAAAGCACAGGCGTATTCGACCATGGCATTCTGCCATGCTGGCGAATCTGGAATCGAGTTCATTACCAGGAAGGCTTCCTCAAGGCGTTTTGCCCGAATGAGTGCGCGGCAAATATCGACGACCGGGGTCTGAACAAAGTACACAGAGAGTTCTGGTCGCTTTACCTGAGCAGGATGAGTTGAGGGGTTGGCGAGCAGTGACTGGACAAGCTGCCATCCTTTCTCCAGATGGCCTTCTGACATCCATCGGGCGGCAACACACCATCCTGAGTAGAGGTCAAGTTTGGGGAGCAGTTTCTGACACGTCGCCTCGTCGTCGACGAACATTCGTACTCGCTGTCGTGCTGCCATATCGAAGGCGGGACAATGGACCGGGACGACTAGTTCTGAAAAGACCCTCATGCGGTCGGCAATTGCTGCTGCGTTACCCCCGTTTTTCAATGCACGGATTTCATTCCGTAAATGCATCCAGACCAGAAGTTGCTCAAGCTGCTCGTCCGAGAGGTTCCCCAGGTCGCCGCATGCAATAGTTTTGGGGCGACTGCGAATGAGCTGGATCATTCGCGTCAGGTTGTCCTGTGCTTCCGGGATTTTTCCCACGTGGAAGTACAGTTCAGCCAGGTGGTAGAGATACGAGATCTTCTTTGTCGTCGAATTGGTTTCAGCAACAAGCGCCTCGATCGAGTCTTTGGTGTGTCGCGTTCGAAATTCTGTCAGAGCAGATTTCTCGTCGCATTGATCCGTGAGTTCTTCGGTCAGTAACTCGGAGAGAATCCTGTGGTCAAAGCGGACGACGTCATGGTCCTGTTCTGACTGCAGGCGACCAATCAGACTTGAGAGCATCATGTCTCTTGGTTCGCCGATTGGGGAACTTGCCGCGACGTCCGTCGCACCGAAGTTCTGCCGACCTTCCAGAATCAGCACAAGCTGACTGCAGGCGGCATCCCGATGCACGTTTGGAAAATATTCCGCGACATAATCTCCTGCTTTGGTCCAGTGGCCTTCACCCGCGATCGCTATGACCGTGCTCCATTGTTGCTCGGTTACCGCTGGCTTCTCCGGGCCCTCCGACGTTGTGGTTTCCGTCCGTTCGGCTGCGTTTGTCTGAGGTTCTTCGGCAGTGGCATATGGAAGGAAGCAGACAGCTGTTATGAACGATAACAGAGAGGCGACAGCACACAGTCCCGTTTGTCGAGACGTGAGATACAACTCGCTGTGACTCGGGGCACCAAGGAGTCGCAGAATTCGGACTTCGAGCAACGATGAGTTTCTGCCGGTAACTGCCATTCCGACGAGTTGTGCATTCCGGGACAGATAGAGTTCAGCCATCTTCAGGAGCGAATTCGCAAAGTCCGTGGGTGTATTCCCTGCGGCAATGGAAAGATCATCACAGCAGATCTCACGTTCTGTGCTGACACGCTGGCTCAGAAACCAAACGGCCGGATGGAAGAACAGAATGGCCTCCACGAATCGCTGCACAAAGTTGACCCACAGATCATATCGGCGAATGTGGGCAAGTTCGTGACTGATGACCGCAGCAAACTCCGACGTCGTGAGGCCCGTGATCATTGTGCATGGCAGCAGTATGACGGGGCGAAGAAGCCCGATCACCACAGGGACGCTGATTCGTTCACTGACCTGAATCATTGGTACGAATCGCAGGCCCATCCGATTCGCCTGAGTCTGAACCAATGACAGCAGGTGTGAATCGGTCAGCGACTGACTTCTGAATGAGAGACGGGACGCTGAGGGAAACGCGACGAACAGACGCAGCAGCAGCATGACCACTCCGCTGATGTATCCCATAGAGATCCAGCGATGCCACGGGAATGCCGATGAAGCGCCGTTCGCGGCGGCTCCATCATTCGTATTTGGATCTGATGCTCGGGCTGTGACAGAGCGAACGAGGGGCGTCGAAACCAGATGAGTGGTATCGACGACGCGTTGTTCCTGTGTTTTTGAAGGCGAAACATCCGTCATCGTCTCTGCTGCTGGCCGTGCGATTTCTGACGTCAGCGATTCCCGCCGGTTCGACTGATGAGCCGTTTCGCTGGCACACCAGATCAATGTTGCTCCCAGAGAGACAGGGCAGGCCATCAGCGCAACGGTGTAAGTCACGTACCGATGTGGCGAAGATCGACGACAGAATATGCGTGTCGTCACCAAGGCGAGAAATGCGATCAGCGTTCCCTGCCAGAGAAAGTGAAGGATCGCCTGATACAGTATGGGCGAATCGGGAAACTCACAGATCCGTGCGAATACTGAATTCATAAGAGCTGCCTCCTGATGCAGTTCCAAATCGAACAAACAATGACGAGCCACGTATTCGGACCACAAGTCCGCGCAGCGCGCCCGTCCGGAAAAGGACCGGGATCGTTCACAGAAACGACTTACACAGAAACGACTTATTCGTCCTTGCTGAGATCTTTCAGCTTCTGATTAAATGCGGCACGCAATCGCCGGATTGCGGATTCATCAAGGTCCTTTGCTTCAAACAGGCTCAGCATCAGTGCCTCTGCCGAGCCATCAAAGACTCGCTCGACGAGATCGCCGACCATTCCGCGGCCTACGTCCTTGTCGGAAAGCAGTGGATCAAATCGAAATGCTTTTCCTTCGGCCGGATCAAGCTGCTGAACCTGGCCCTTGTCGACCATTTTCTGAAGCGTTGTTATGACTGACGTATGAGCAAGATCTCGCCCGCGTTCGGAAAGTTCATCCCGAATCTGACGAGCCGTCTGCGGTGAAGATTCCCAGAGGATCTTTAGTATCTGCAGTTCAAGTTCCGTGGGATATTCGGATGCGGTGCGAGCCACAACATGTCCTCCCTGTGTTTGTGCTTCAAATTTCTATTTGCGTAGATATTAGCAGCGTGCGAGGTGCTGGCAAGAGGGAATATCTATTTTGATAGAAATTAGAGCAGGGAGACAGTCGGCGTGTTATTCACCCGGCGGCTCTTCATCGATGTCCGGCCATGGCGTGAATGGGTCTTCAAACTCCATCCAGCGATCTGCGCCGAGAGACATTTCGGCGTCGGTGAGAAGGCAGGCGTCAAGGGCTTGTGCGATTTCCGCCGGAGAAAGGTCCTGTCCGATGATGACGATCTCCTGGCGGCGGTCACCGACTTCTTCGTCCCAGACAGATTCGATGCCCTCGGTCTCTTCGGGATCCCATTCTTCTTCAGGAGTTTCGGCCCACCATTGTCCGCCAGGTTCCGCGCTGATGACGGAGCCTGCGTGGGACCAGAACCCAGCCAGAGCAGGGCGGCTTGCGAGCCAGAAGAAGCCTTTCGAACGGAGAATGGTCTCGGCCAGCGGATTCTCCATCCAGAATGACTGAAACCGCATCGGATGAAATGGTCGACGTGCCCGATAGACGAAGCTCGAGATACCGTACTCCGCCGTTTCCGGCTGTTCCTGCCCGCGCGGTGTTGTCAGCCAGTCGGGAGTTGTTTCGGCCCACGACAACTGGAAGCGTCCGGTGTTCAGAACTTTGGTCAGCGGGACGCGACTTCGAGTCGCCTCGATCACTTCAGCATCCGGGTTCATCTTCCTAAGGATCGTCAGCAGGCTCGACTTTTGATCTGCGGTGATCAGGTCTACCTTGTTCAGAATGATGACGTTCGCGAATTCAATCTGGTCTGCCAATAGCAGTGATAAATCCCGATCATCATTTTCATCCAGTGCGACGCCACGATCCCGAAGCTCTTCCGCCGACTGGAAGTCCTTCAGAAAATTGACCGCGTCGACAACCGTCACCATCGTGTCGAGCGTTGCGAACTCGCCGAGGCTCTGTCCACTTTCATCAGCGAACGTAAACGTCTCGGCCACCGGCAATGGTTCCGAGATGCCAGTCGACTCAATCAGCAGGTAATCGAACCGATTTTCTTTGGCGAGTCGTGACACTTCCAGAAGCAGGTCTTCGCGCAGAGTGCAGCAGATGCAGCCATTCGACATCTCAACCAGCTTTTCATCAGCCCGGCTTAGTTCGACCTGATCTGCGACATGTCTCGCATCAACATTCAGTTCGCTCATGTCATTCACAATCACGGCGACTTTCATGCCTTCGCGGTTGTTCAGAACATGATTCAGCAGCGTCGTCTTACCCGCACCGAGAAACCCGGAGAGGACTGTGACAGGAAGTTTCCTGGTGGCTGACATAATTCGGTGGCTCTAAGAGACGTTCGATACAACTTGGCTAAGGACGCTAACGAATGACCTGAAGTCTGGTTGCCTGAATGTGAAGCATACCGTCTTCCTTCGTTCTGACGGTTCCTTCAACAAGGACAAGGTCAAATTCCCTGAGATCAAACAGTGATCGAGCATCTTCGGGAATGACTTTTCCCTCGCCGTCGCAAAACTCGAGGATCGCCATCATTTCAAGGATGTCGCGTTTGCAGAACGGACATTCATGGGGATCGTGCGATTCATCTCCGTCGTGTCCCGTGGCATCTGTCAGGGTCATCGACGCCAATCCTTCTGCAAAAGGCGGCAAATCTCCTGCGTTAATCCGTGCACGGACCAGAACAGTCTCCCCGTCCTTCCGGCGACCGTCTTTCAGTTGTTCGCGAATGGTCATGATCGGTTCTTCACGCAGTTGCGAAGAACCGGAGGCCAGTTTGTCCGACAGGAACCGTTTTCGAACAGCCAGCATCTCGGGGCTCAGGGATTCACTGCACCCGGAAGCAAGCAGCGTGGCTGCGATCAGAATTGGCAGTGTCCATTTTGGAAAACGGGAAGCTGCTGACCATGAAAAAATCGTCGTCATAGAGGTCTCACCTTTCAGACGCAGAACCTTGTTCCGGACCAACAGGGGCTGGAGCAGGTGCCCCTGCTGGTTCCGGAGCAGGCTCGGGCTGCACATCGTCGGTCGCTTTGCTTTCAGGCATCTCTGGTTTCTTTGGCGCCACTTCCGCAGGCAAACCGACAGTTCCTCTGAGTTCGTTGATCGTCGTTGCAATTCGCTCCGCCACTTCAGGCCATGTCGATCCCTCACGACCGTGCATCGTTCGATCCACGGCACCAAAGTCTTCAAACAGTGATGCTGTGAGTTTCTTAATGGCCGCAAGTTTCTCAGAACCTTTCATCTCGTCGGCTGCGGCGTCCTCCAGATCGTGCAGTGCGTAACCAACCTCGTGCAGCGGACCATGAGCAGCATCCGGATCCTGTCGTTCGAACGCATCACGGATGTACCGATACTGGACGCACATCTGCTCAACAGCCTGTGAAGCGGTTTGCTTCGGAGCCGGAGGTACTTCTTTGGAACAGCCTGCAGCTGCAAACGCAACCACGCAGACAAGAACAGCTGGTCGACACCGAAGAACATGAGCCATCATGGAGCAGCCTCTTTCAAACAAACTCATTCGGGACAGTTCAGGATCAGTCATGACGCTCGGGAGCACCCAGCGCGACAATGGCGGATGGTGTTCCACCTACGATCGATTTAGCTCGAATCGTGAGATCTTTCAGCGTCATTACCCAGATTGTTCCATCTCCGGGATTCGTGAAACAGGCGATACGTCCTTCCGAATCAAAGCTGATGGAATGATGGCCATGATGACCTTCCACTTTGCTGGACCCGACCGGAATCGTCTTTGCCACTTTTGCATCCGAAAGGTCGCGGTCGCCATTGGGATCCAGATCCACGATCGTCATCTTTTCCTGAAGATCGCCTTCCTGTTTGTCGTGGAACAGGAAGGCATAGCGTTTGCCTCCGGAGGCGAGAACGACTTCCGGCGTTGTCAGCGACAGCCCGGCTTCCACTTCAAGTGGCAGTTTCACTACGGTTGGCTTTTCTGCAGCGGCGTTGAGCAGGCACAGTGCCGATTTGCTTTCTTTCCCACCCGTTGTGAACAGGACCCAGTTGCGATGATTGCAGAAGGCACCGGTACGATTCGGCTTCTCAGCACCTTCGTCTTTGCCAAGAGAAATATGGTTGACGATAACGGACTCCGCAGTATTCGAAACAGTCCTGTCGGCATCGACCCAGCAGACGCCATCCGCCGGCGCGAAGAAAACGCGGCCGGAGTTGGCTGTTGCTCCATGAATCACACCGGTTGGCAGTTTGAACGAGTATGCCAGGCTGTCCGGACCCGACTTGGCCAGATTGACAACGTCCACCCGGCCGACATTGGGGCCACCACCATCAATCCATGTTGAGTAGCAGACTGCGTTCTCCACTGCGGCCATTGTGATATGGTTGCCGCCGCCGGAGAAGAATTTGCCACTCTGTGGTCCCGACGACTTCAGCAGTTCTAATGGATTCAGCTGAGTGAACCCGTTTCGTGAATCGTTTGCCAGATAGAACTGACCATCATAGAGATACAGGTGTGCTGGATTCCCCTGTTCGGTATCCAGCTTCGAACCCTTCACAGTTGGCGTCCCCTGAAACTCCCAGTGCGAATGATCGCCATGAGGTTCCTCGCGGACACCTGTATCAACCGCAACCCAGCCGCTCTGGTGAGAACCTTTCTGTTCATCTCGGACGCCGACGAGCAGAAGTCCCTGAGCCTGCTCCATCTGCACGAGATCCTGCTTTTCCAGGTCGAGTTTTGGAAAGCCTTCGACGGGGGAAGCCGAAACAACCCATTTGTCGCCTGCGTGGACTTCACCCCACATCAGTGTGTCTTTGGAACGGTCCTGCCAAAGAACTCGCGCGACCCGAGGGCCACGGTCGTCGGCATGAAGACGGACACAGAACGCAAGCACCGTGATGGTTGCGAACGCACTGAACAACTTAGAGAGAGGTATCGCAGTAGGCATGCGAAAAAGACTCCTGCTGATTGATGGATTTGTAGGTTGAATCGAGCCACGGAATGTTGCCGTTCGGCTCTTTGTTAATGTCGCTCGTGTTTCCCCGCTCACATCGCCTGTTTTTGACATTTGCAACGTGCGTGTGAAAAAGGAAGTGAGCAGATTGACAGCTCCGGGTCAGTCTTCCTGGGGGAACGGCACTCCCGTTCCGTCGGTGATATTGAACTTCCCTTTTTCCCAGGTCAGGCAGGTCCAGACAGCCGAACTGCCGTTCCCTTCCAGCCAGTAGAACCGCCGATCCGACTGACAACGATAAAGCACCGGTGTACCGGACATTGAAGGACTGCCGACCCATTCGGGCTGTGCTTTAAGGAAGCGAGCAAGAATGGCATCGTCTTCTGGTTGAATCTGGGGAACGTGTTCCCAGGCTTTCTGATCCAGAGTCAGTGTCTGCGGTGGCTTCGCCTCACTTGGAAGTACCGGCTGAGCCTCAGTCTGTCCACACCCAAAACACGTCAGCAGACAGACGGTCATGGCGACCGCGCCGAGCAACTGTGTCTGCATTACTTCGTCTCCCGGATGCAGTAGAGACGCGTGCCGGTTCGAACAAGAAACGTTCCATTCACCGCGGCAACTCCGTAGACGATCGGATCTCGAGCCGAATCCCTGGACCCTTCGCGACGGCGTCGAAAACTCTCCTCCATGGCTTTTAGTTCGGCCGCATCCAGCGATTTGTCACCGTTCAGATCAATGCGAGGCAACATCTCACGAAACTCTGCCGGCAACTCCTGCTCGGTGATGATTCCATCTCCGTTAGCATCCCCTTTTGTGATCGCCGCCAGCATCCCGGCTCCTCGTCCAGAGCGACGTGCGGCACCGGCTTCAGCCGATCCCGCGGACTGTGGTTGTCCCGGTGATTCCTGACTTGTTGATGCCGAGCCATCACCAGCACCACGCTCGTAAGCACTTCCTTCCGCTTCGGTGTAGGTTTCCGGTTTTGGCGGGTTCATCGGATCCCAAAGCAGATTCGTCGAAACCTTTTCGAAGGAAGGTCCGGTGCGAACAACCTGAGTAGTTCCGTCCTTGCCGAAGAAATAGGTCAGGTTCCCCGACACAACCGGAGTGGCCCAGCACGTCGTTCCCAGTCGTTCGGTGTAGTGGACGTCTCCCGTCTGAGCATTCAGACAATAAAGAACGCCGACGTTGTTCAGGTAATAGACGCAGTCCCCGTTGACGACAGGACTCGCGTAATCACAAAACGCCTTTGATGCGCGCCAGAGCACCTGATGTTCGGTCCCTTCAGACGGATTCAACTGCAGGCAAAGGTTGGACTGAGCTGCTTCCTGAGTCGATCCAAACTCTGGAACTCGCGCGCCGACGTACAGCCGGGAATCGGCATACACGGGCGACGGAACCGAATTGCCGGCCAGCCCGCCGAGTGTCCAGACCTCGGAGCCATTCGCCGGGTCATACGCCGTGACCGCCCCGCCGGAACTCACGATCACCTGCATTCCTTTGGGGGTGTTGGCGACAATCGGAGAAGTCCATGAACTGCCAGATGGACGTTCTGTCTTCCATACGGTATCCCCGCTTTTCTTGTTCAATGCCAGCAGATACGAGGGCCCGCGATGTTCGACGTTGATGACGACCATATCGTCGGTCTGAGCCGGGGAACCTCCCAGTCCATGGTTGTTCTCGAACTTTCCATAGTCCGATGTCAGGCTTCGATGCCAGATCATTTTTCCGTCATGTCCAACAGCAAAGACGTCTCCACCTTCGAAGAAGGCATATACCGCGGCTGCATCCACCAGCGGTGTCGGAGCCGCGCGTGATGCAGAGTAGTTGGACGGGGCCGTTGTTGATGCCGCATGCCGGAAACTCCAGGCGGCGTCTCCGGTCGCGATGTCGTAACACGTCAAACAGCACTCGTTCTTCTGAGGGCCAATGACTGTTGACACAAACACATTCTGACCAAAGACAACCGGACTGGACTGGCCGTATCCATCGAGTTCTTTTTGCCACGCGATGCCGCTTGAGGCAGACCAGGCCTGAGGATACGTTCCCTCGGCTGTGGACGTACCTCCGTTTCGAAAACTGCTCCATGCCGAATCCGCGTTGTCTCCAGCGAGACACGCTGGACAGGATCCCAGCATACAGATTCCCATCAGAGCCAGTCTTCGCAGAAACTGGCGATTCAGAACACTCGTTCGCATAAGTCGGTCTCCGGAATACCTCAAAAGCCGCCTCTCTGTGCGGCGTTCCAGTTCGGAACACCGCGCAGCGGCTGAATTGTCCACCTGGGGAATAGCCACGAACTTAGAACTCACCAACGATGTCGCCTGCATCTTTGCTGTGAAGGTTGCGATGCACACTGGTGTCGATGTTTTCGCTCAGAAATCGAACGGCACCATCACCCATCAGGACCTGAGCCCCGCCAGTGTGAAAACTGCGAGGAGCGAAGAAGCCGATTCCATGCATCATGATGTCAGGAGTCCTGCTGTTTGGTGTCAGGTAACCGTTGGTGTTGACGGCCAGGTTGAGTCCTCGAATCCAGCCGATGCCACGACCGGTCCCGCCAGCGCCACCTCGCCAGTTTGTTCCTGATGCAGCGACAAGAGCGAGGTCTGGATTGTTGATGATTCCCGACGGCCATCCAGCTCCTCCGATGTAACCTGGGCCGGCGGCGTTGGAGGTAACTCCGGCAGTCATGTTCAGCGTCTTCCGGTATGGGAACCGGTCGAATGTTCCGGCGGGCAGAGTAATGTCCTGACCATCTCCGCGAATGGCTTCACTCATGAAAACAGTGTTGGACAATCCGTCCGTCACATCTCGAAACTTCGCACCCGCCAGTCGCCAGATGATGCCGTCGTTAGGGTACCGATCGTCATAAAATGTTCCTCGAGCGCTGCCCATGCTCATCATGTAATTGTTCGCTCCAAAGGTCCCTGCCGGCGAACTGAGTGTCGTGTACGTGCTCGGTCCGACATCACTGGGGCAAAGAAAACCGGGGATGACCTGATTGGCAACATTCACGTAACGAGGATTCAAAACGCGATTCGTGACGGGGCCAGTCAAAAATGGCTGCGTGAAGTCAATCAGGTTCTGAAGGTTCGCCTGCTCAAGATAAGGCAGCAGTCTTGCCTGTGGGGAATAGCTTGCAGAATCCGAGTTCATCGGAATCAGGCCGTAGGTACTTTCGTAGTTGTGAATGGCCAGACCCAGTTGCTTCAAATTGTTCTTGCACTGGGTCCGACGAGCAGACTCTCGCGCCTGCTGAACGGCAGGTAACAGCAGGGCAACAAGAATGGCAATGATGGCGATGACGACCAGAAGCTCGATCAGCGTAAAGCCACGTGATCGTCGAGGAGGAATGTTCATAAGTGTGCCTTGATGAAGTGAGTGTGCAGTTCAACTCAGCGCGGCAGAGCGCAGCGGAAATTTTACTTTGCGCGCAGGCAGAGCGACTGGTCAGTGCGGGATGCCGCAAATGACCTTTCGTGTGTTGAGAGAAGCCTGAGGAGTCCGGATAGAGACTCCGTTGCGGCAGCGCAACGGCATTGGACTGGTCGGACCGAACGACCGTACTCTGGCCGCAACGGAGTGTTCCGATTCCTCATGGCTACGAGACTTGTGAAAAGTCCCGTTTGAAGCAAATCAACTGTGAATGATGCTAAGAAACGGCCGAATTCGACGGCGCGTTCGACCTTTGGGACTCAATGGAAATGAGTCAGCATCGTGTCAGGCAGCTGATGCTGGCGGACTGGGCGGTCCGCGCGAGCGAGCACACACGCGGTCTGCAGAATCGCAGCGTCCCGGCAATGCGGCGACTAAGATCTCAAGGGGCTGAAAGGATTGTGCAATAGTGGCCGCAGCGGCCTGCACCACAGGCTGAGAGAATAGCTCGCAGAAACGACAATGTTCATGGTGCGATGAATCCGCAGGCTCTTCTGGAGTCTGATCGGAGTGGGAATGAGCGTGATGATGACTGCAGTAAGCCGAGTGATGCGAAGCAGGTGTAACTTCGTCGCTGCAATCAGTCGTCGAATGTTCATGACCGCAGGTCGCCCGGTGAACTGGCGCGACGATGGCCCACAGAACGGCGAACCAAGCCGTCAGCGACCAAAGTGCAAAATGTCGAACCGCGCCGCGCATGCAGCTTTCTCAGGCAAAACAAATTGAGCGGCCGACCAGTCGCTAAGTCACATTCTGCTGACATTACGTTGATCGTCAAGGTCAGCGTTGGGAATTCCCGGGGAAAAGCTTGGGGCATCCATTTGCGCATTCCAACAAAACGACCGCACAATTCCAGCCAAATCCTGGACAGCCGCTGCCGCTTTTCCTTGAGCCCCTTCTTGTGCTTGCGAATCTCCTTGAGTTCTGTCGGCTCGGTTGGGGTGCAGTATTGGTTCTTGCGAACCAGGCAGAGCATCCTGGAAGAAGCGGAAGCACATCACAGTGAAGTGACCGGGCCGCTGCATGGTGAGCTCGCTCAAATCAAGGACGGTATGAACGACGCGTCTACCGCTCGCTCGCGATTGTTCGACACCTGCGAGGATGAATCGCTGTGGCAGCAGTTGCGGGAGCTCAGTCGCGAAGGGCAGCGACTCGTCCAGGAGAATCAGGGATTGCAGAGTCGCCTGGCTTACCTGCAAAGCAGGGCAGAACAGCAGGCCGCGAAGGCGGACGAAGAATCGAATGCCGTCACCAAAGCATCGCGTCAGCAGATGGTCAGGGAACTGCTGAAGGAAGCCGACGAGGTTCGCCGGACGATGAAAGCCAATTCGGTCCAGTGTCAGGAACTGGCCAAACGCAGTGAACGCATCGAGCAGCAGATGCGGGAGTGGTAATCGTCACCGATGTGGAACGCTGATCTTTGACAACTCACCATAACATGATGTCAGCCGCCGGGCCTGGCGAGCCCGGCGGCTGCTCAAATCCCTCAGAACCAACATCTTCGAGGTGGTAGCGTATCTATCACCTATCACATCTGACCATCTTCTCAACCACACACGACCGCACCCGCTGCTCCCGCAGGAATGACAAACTTACGCCGCATTAGGATTACATTAGGTCACCAACTTGGACACGTCGTCGAGCAAAATATAACCACTTACCATCAGGTGAAA
Organism: Planctomycetaceae bacterium; assembly: GCA_016795145.1. GTDB lineage: Bacteria > Planctomycetota > Planctomycetia > Planctomycetales > Planctomycetaceae > SXXK01. Next base: position 214 of record JAEUII010000269.1, on the reverse strand, counting down.
ACTCCATTGGACCGGCCATCTTGAGGATCGGTTTGAGTCGTCGACCAGATGCGACGTCAATTACCTGCGTTCCCTTACCTTTGGATTCGCCATAATGTTCCTCTCCGATAGCAAGCAATGTTGCCTTCGCGTCGATAGCAAGCCACTGTGAGTTAAGCCCCCAAGCACGACCGCGAAACCCTTCTATATAGAACTTCTGCGCCGTAATCCCCTT